>JALSXE010000200.1:0-4047 GCA_027072755.1 Campylobacterales bacterium
ATGTTACGCAAATTCCGGGCCAAGCCCGCAATTTGGCAGGGCCTGTGCGGCCCTACAACCCCCTAAAGCTTCGAAATCCAAGATTTCGAGATGATTTTACGCTTTTGCGTAAACCATTTATGTTACGCAAATTCCGGGCCAAGCCCGCAATTTGGCAGGGCCTGTGCGGCCCTACAACCCCCTAAAGCTTCGAAATCCAAGATTTCGAGATGATTTTACGCCTTCTGCGTAAAATCAGTCAATAAGAGTTTTGGATGTATAGATCTCGTAGAGTATGGGTATTATCAGAAGACTCAAAACCGCCGAACTCACGACTCCGCCGATCATCGGTGCCGCTATTCGCTGCATCACTTCGCTGCCTACGCCGTGGTGGTACATGATGGGCAGAAGTCCCGCGAGTATCGCAAATACGGTCATCAGTTTCGGCCTTACCCTCTGAACCGCCCCCTCGAATATGGCTGCTCTGAGCATCTTCTTATCGAGTCTTCCCTCTCTTTTGAGAGCCTCATGCACACTCTCCTGCAGGTATACGATCATCACTATGGCCGTTTCGGCGGCGACTCCAAGCAGTGCCAGGAAGCCGACTACCACGGCGACGCTCATGTTGAAATCGAGCCAGTCTATATACAGAAGTCCGCCCAGAAGCGCGAACGGCAGGGTAAAAAAGACGATAAGAGTCGGTACCGTCTTTTTCAGCGCGAAATAGATGAGTACGAGAATCACAAGAAGCACCATCGGAGCGATCCACATTATCTTTTTCATGGCGCTCTGCAGATACTCCGACTGGCCGGCCCACTCGATATAGTAGCCCGATGGCATTTTAAGCTCGGAGAGCACCTTCTGCGCTTCGGTTTTGTACTCGGCCGGACTGACACCGTTTTTGGGCGTGATATATATGAAAGTTACAGGTTTGGCCATCTCGGTTTTGATGACGGAAGCGCTCTCTTTGTAGTGCACATCGGCCAAAGAGGAGAGCGGTACGAACCCGAGCGGCGTCTTTACCTGAAGGTTGCGTATCGCCTCTATCGTGCGGCGCTCCTCCTCTTCGAAACGCATAGCCAGAGGATACCTTTCGAGTCCTTCTATGATAGTACCCGCCTTCATGCCGCCGATACCCAGAGATGTGTAGGAGAGTATCTCGTTTTTCGTAATGCCGTAACGTGCCGCAGCCGCTTCGTCTATGTCGATATCTATGTAGTAACCGGCATCGGACTGGTCCGCAAAAACAGACATCGTCTCACTCATGCCGCGAAGCTTCTGCTCTATCTGCGAGCCGATCTTTTGCAGGGTTTTAAGATCGTCGCCGTAGAGTTTGATGCCCAAAGGGGTTCTGATGCCCGAAAGCAGCATATCTATTCGCCCCCTGATCGGGTAGGTCCAGGAGTTGACGAGTCCCGGAACCTGGAGCGCATCTTCGAGCTCCTGCTGAAGCTTTTCGTAGGTCATCCCCTCACGCCACTCGCTTTCGGGTTTGAAGGTAATGATCGTCTCGAGCATACCGAGCGGAGCCGGGTCGGTTGCGGTATCGGCACGACCCCCTTTTCCGAAAACGGTATTGACTTCCGGAAAGCTTTTGATTATCTTGTCGGTTTTCTGGGTCAGCTCTTTGCTAAGATCTACGCTGATGCCGTAGGGAGTGACGGGCATATACATGAATGTCTGTTCGTTCAACATCGGCATGAACTCCCACTTCAGCTTCTCGTAGACCGGGACCATCCATACAAGCAGGGCGATTGCCGCCAGTATCACCAGATACTTCAGTTTTATACCTATGGTCAGGATCGGGTTGTAGAGCCATATGAAGAAGCGGTTTAGAGGGTTTCTGTTTTCGCTTGGAATTTTACCCTTTACAAACCATACCATCAAAACGGGAACCAGCGTGACGGCCAGCAGCGCCCCGGCTGTCATCGCAAACGTCTTCGTAAACGCCAGCGGTGTAAAGAGAAGCCCCTCCTGCCCCGAGAGTGCGAAGATCGGCAAAAAAGAGACCACTACCAGTGCAAGAGCGAAGAATATGGGGCGGCCTACCGTCTTTGAAGCCTTGACGATAGCCGCGACACGCTCCTTGTCGGTTATGGGCCCTCTCTTTTCAATTTTATGTATCTCTTTATGCGCGTTTTCGATCATGACGATCGAAGCGTCCACCATTGCGCCGATGGCAATGGCGATGCCTCCGAGACTCATTATATTGCTTCCGATGCCGAACATCTTCATCAGCAGAAAGGTTATCCCGATAGTAAGAGGAAGTACGATCAGAACTATCAGGGAGCTTCTGAGGTGGACGAGAAAGAGCGCAATGACGACTACGACTATCAGACTCTCTTCGAAGAGTGTCGATTTCAGCGTCTCGACAGCTTTTTCAATGAGGCTGCTTCTGTCGTAGGTCTCCACTATCTGTACATCGTCGGTTTTGAGGCTTTGAAGCTTCTTCTTTACATCCTGTATGACACGATAGGCGTCCGCTCCGTAGCGTATCATGACGATTCCGCCCACCACTTCGCCCTCGCCGTTTAGATCGGCCACGCCGCGCCTTGGAGCGGGCACCTTCTCCACGCGCCCCAGATCTCCTATCGTAACGGGGATTCCGCCTTTTTCGGCCACGACTATGTTGCGTATGTCGTCGAGGTTTCGAATGTATCCGCGGGCCTGGACCATCCACTCGTAACCGTTTTGAATCACTATGCGCCCGCCCGTATCGTTGTTGTTGGCCTTGAGCACACGCGATATGTCGGTAACGGAGAGGTTGTGTCTTACCAGCGCGTCGTTGCTGAGCGTCACCTGCCATGTAGGAACGAACCCTCCGACGGAGGCTACATCGCTGACGCCGTCGACCCCCATAAGGGCATACTTGTATGTGTAGTCCTGCAGTGTGCGAAGCTCCGCGAGGTTCTTCGTTTTGCTGACAAGTGCGTACTCATATACCCAGCCGACTCCCGAGGCGTCGGGCCCCAAAGAGACCTCGACTCCGGGTGGGAGGGAGCTCTGGATGGCGGCCAGCTGTTCGAGTACCCGGCTCCTGCCCCAGTAGAGGTCGGTTCCCTCTTTGAATATGATGTATATGAGGGCGTTTTCGTAGGTCGAGAAGCCCCGAACCGTCTCTATGTCGGCGATCGCCAGAAATTTGGTGATAAGCGGGTAGGTGACCTGGTCTTCGATGATGTTCGGGCTCTGGCCGCTCCACTTCACCTCTACGATCACCTGCGGAGGCGAAAGGTCGGGAAGCGCGTCGAGCGGCGTATTTTTTACGGCCCAGAACGATCCCAAAATAATGAATAGTGTCGCCATCAGTACCAGAAAGCGGTTTTTGACACTGAAGTCTATAATTTTTTCAATCATAACCGCACCTAAAAGAGCCCGTTGATCTGGGCGTCGCTGTCGATCAAAAAGAGTGCTTTATTCACCACTTCGTCGCCCTCTGAAAGACCCGAGAGTACCGCATAGTGCTCGTTGTCTATCGGTTTTACCTCTACCTCCACCGGCTCATACTCCCCTTCGAACTCTCCGGCTTTGAAGGCGTACCACTTTCCCATCTTGCGTATTACGGCCGTACGCGGAAGCATAAGCATACCCGCACTTTCCGTTTCGGCAGTAAGGGTCGCGAACATTCCGGGCAGAAGGCGGGCTTTCGGATTCTTTATCTCCAGCCGTAGGGTGGCGAGTGCGTTTTTGGGGTCGATACTAGGATAGAGAAGCGGTTTGTGCGCCTCGAAGGTCTCCGGCAGCGCTTTTGTGCTCACAATAAATTTCGATGCTCTTAAAAGTGTCTGAATATCGGGCTCGCTCACTTTAGCCTCCATCCAGATATTGTCGAGTCCTACGATCGTGAACAGGTTCGATTTTGCGTTGAACGCACTCCCCTCCACCAGGTTTTTTTCAAATATAAATCCCGATGAAGGAGCCCTGACGAAGGTGTAAGGGTCGCTCTTTTTGCCTCTTGCAAGCGCTGCTATCTCCTCTTTTCCGATGCCAAGAAGCTCGAGTTTGAGCTTCGCGCTTTCGACCATGTTGGAGTTGCCCCGTCTTTTCGCGTAGTTGATGGAGTTGATG
>JALSXE010000201.1:0-4022 GCA_027072755.1 Campylobacterales bacterium
GTATGAAACCCTTCTCTCCGCTGAAAAACGCGAAAAAGGTGGCCAGTTTCGGCGACCATCGCTATTACTACTATAGAGGGAAGCGCGTAAGCGAATCGTACCATCTGGGTATAGACTTGGCAAGCGTTAAGATGGCGCAGGTAATCGCCTCGAACCCGGGGCGCGTAGTATACTCCGGATACAACGGAATATACGGAAACATGCCTATGATAGACCATGGACTCGGCCTCTATACCATCTACGGCCACTGCTCTTCGGTTGATGTAAAGGAGGGTGACGACGTTTCGAGAGGAGAGGCGATAGCAAAGACCGGAAAGACGGGGCTGGCTCTCGGCGACCATCTCCATTTCGGTATCGTTGTCCAGTGGGTGGAGGTGCGCCCCGTCGAGTGGATGGATCCTCACTGGATAAAGGACAACATCACCGCCGTGTTCGACTCGGCAAGGAAGATGATAGATCGCCGCAGCGAGTGACGTGCCGTTTCGAGGCGAAACTTTTTGGGGCCGAACCGGCTCCCGTTGAAGCGGTTTCATCTCTATTTGGGCAGAAAAAAACGTAAGCGGTACCGTTTTATGGTATAATGGAGCGCAAGCTATTGAAAAAAGAGTTTTTATAAAAAGCGGGTGATCGACGCCGTATACCTTCCCTAGGGCCGGTGGGGAGAGGATGGAGGTTTATAACTTATGATAAAACAGAGAACAGTCGCCAGAGCGGTAGAGAGTGTGGGCATAGGCCTGCACAAGGGAAAACCGGTGCGTCTGCGCCTGGAGCCCCTGGGACCGGGAAGCGGGATACTCTTTTACCGAAAAGACAGCGGTGTTACCGTTCCCCTCTCCCCCGAGTATGTCGTAGATACCCAGATGGCTACGGTAATAGGAAAAGATGGGTCCAACGTCTCCACCATAGAGCATTTTCTCGCCGCGGTATATGCGTATGGAATAGACAACCTTCGTGTGGTGCTCGACGATGCCGAGATGCCCATTATGGACGGAAGCGCCGCAAGTTTCTGCATGATGCTGGATGAAGCCGGTATAGAGGAGCAGCCGGCCGGAAAAGAGATAATCCGCATAAAGAGAGAGGTTACGGTCAGATCGGGAGAGAAGTATGTCTCTTTGAAGCCGTCGGAGACGCCCCTTTTCGACTTCACTATCAAGTTCGACCATCCCGTGATAGCACGACAGCACAGGCGCTTCGTGTTTTCGAAGCAGGGGTTTGTACGGGAGATTTCGAGAGCCCGTACGTTCGGCTTTTTGCGGGAGGTGCAGTATCTTCGAAGCAAAAACCTTGCGTTGGGCGGAAGCCTAGAAAACGCTATCGTTTTGGACGATACGAAGGTGCTGAATCCGGAAGGTCTACGTTTCGAAGATGAGTTTGTAAGACACAAGATTCTTGATGCGATGGGCGATATGAAGCTACTCGGCAGACCGATTCTGGGAGCATATGAAGCTTTTGCGGGAAGCCACGGCCTGAACCATGAGCTGACGATGGCCCTACTGGCGGACCCGGATGCCTATGAGATCGTTACACTGCAGGTACAAGAGAGCACGGAGTTTGCAAGAAGTTTTGCATAGTAGTAGCGACAGAGCTCCGGTAGAGCTGCTTCTTATAGCGGTCACTTCGCCTATATTGGCGGCTATATATAAAGACGGAGAGTGCATAGAGAGCTATCGAAGAGAAGGTAAGTGTTCGGAAGTGTTGCCGCCCTTGTTGCACGATATTCTCTACAATTACAGAGTCGAAGCCGTCTACTACGCCAACGGCCCCGGAAGTTTCATGGCTATCAAAATCGCATACGTTATGGCGAAGACGGTATCGAGCGCGCTCGACATTCCGCTTTACGGTACGGATGCCTTCGCATTCAACGGAGGCAGGCCCATAAAGGCGATAGGTAGGAGCTGTTTTGTGAAAAAGGAGGGTTCGATCCGAATAGAACCGGACTGCTCCGAAGAGGCTGCCCCTTTTTACGCTCCCAAAAGACTCGACAGATCTATCTTTTGCGAGCGGAGTGAGCCGCTCTATGTCCTCCCCGCAGTCTGAAAAGCCCGTTTAGCAAGCCCCTTATAGTTAACTTTCCGATGTTTCCCGACCGGGCCGGAAATTCGGCAGGGGTGAGCGGCCCTACAACCCCCTGAAGCTTCGAAATCCAAGATTTCGAGATGATTTTACGCTTTTTGCGTAAGCCATCCATGTTACGCAAATTCCGGGCAAAGCCCGCAATTCGGCAGGGCCTGTGCGGCCCTACAACCCCCTGAAGCTTCGAAATCCAAGATTTCGAGATGATTTTACGCTTTTTGCGTAAAATCAGTTAACTTGTAATAAAATTTCGCCAACCAAATGAAGGAGAGGTGTGTGATCATCAGTGTACCTGCAACAAGTGCAAATCTGGGACCGGGTTTCGATACGCTGGGTCTCTCTCTCTCCCTTCGCAACAGAGTGCATATTCAGCCCTCAAGATTTTTCAGTGTATCCATCAAGGGCGAAGGGGCGTCGAATCCGCGCCTCAAAGGCAACAATCTCTTCATAAACATATTCAACGACCACTACAGGCATCTAACCGGCAAGAAGGGGGTTTTCCGCTTCAAGTTCTACAACCAGATTCCGCTCTCGAGGGGCCTCGGAAGCTCGTCTGCCGTAATAGTGAGCGCTATTGCTTCGGCCTACAGCGCTGCCGGTGTAAATATCTCCAAAAGGAAACTGCTGAACCTTGCACTCTACTATGAGCATCACCCCGACAACATTACGCCGGCCGTGATGGGCGGTTTCAATGTGGCGGTGGTTGAAAACAGAAAAGTCTATAGCCAGAAGAAGAGGATTCCCGGCTACCTAAAGGCGGTCGTCGTCATACCCGACAAACCTATATCTACGGCCCGTTCAAGAACCGTCTTGCCGAAAAGCTACCGCAAAGAGGACGCCGTATACAACCTTTCGCACTCCTCGCTGCTTACGGCATGCTTTTTCAACGAATCGTGGGAGATGCTCAGAATCGCGGCAAGAGACAGGTTTCACCAGACCGCACGTATGAAGAATCTTCCGGAACTCTTCGATGTTCAGAAGCTCGCCATCGAGAACAATGCGCTGATGAGCACCCTTTCCGGAAGCGGATCGACCTTCTTCAACATGACCTACAAGGACGACGCACAGCCCCTTCTGCAGAGATACAGAGAGCGTTTTCCCAGTTTCAGAAGTGCGATTTACGATTTCGACAACGACGGGGTTATCTTTCGGGATTAGAGATCTTTGAAACGGCCCGCAAGACGGGTTGTGCGAAGCGGCTTATTTTGGTATAATTGCACGATTATGTCCGATCCGGTTAGAATGTGCATTCATTGCCGCGGCCGCTACTTGCAGGCCAAGCTTATACGGCTACAGTGTCAAAACAATCAGATACAACCATTTCAGGGGTACGGAAGAAGTTTCTATCTTTGCCATACCTGTATCGACGACAGGAAGCTTGGAAAGCGGTTGGCGAAACTGTGCAACAATCGAACCTACTTAACGGAAACATTGGGCGAACTACTAAAGGAGATGACAGCGAATGGATAAAGTACGCATCCATGAAATAGCGAAAGAGTTGGGAATAAAAAGCAAAGAGGTTGTGGAGATGGCCAAGGAGATGGGTCTTGACGTCAAAGCACCTTCTAGCAGCGTTACCCCGGAAGATGCACAGAACCTTATGAATTTTGTGATGACCGGGACGCTTCCCGCTTCAGCCAAAACAGTGAAATCTCCTGAGCCCGCAAAAAAGGTTGAGAAAGAGGAGCCGAAAAAGGAGGCGGAGGCAAAAAAAGAGGAGCCTTCCGCAAAGAAGGGTGAAGAGAGTGCGGAAGAGAAGCCTAAGGAAAAAAAAGAGGTCGAAAAAACTTCCCGCAAACCCGAAGAGACGAAAGAGAGTGTAGAGACGGCACCGAAAGTTGCGGAGGAGCCGAAGATAGAAGTCGCGGAAGCCAAAGAGAGCATTGCCGAAGCTTCCGTAAAGCGCCGCCGCGGTATCTTCATAGTAAAGAAGAAGCGCCCGCAGGTTG
>JALSXE010000202.1:0-4011 GCA_027072755.1 Campylobacterales bacterium
CAAATATATAAAGAGGATTCAGCTAAATCCCTATGTGGTCGCATTCGGCGGCGGTGCGGTTCTTATAGCTCTCGCTTTTGTCTTTGGAGACAGATATCTGGGGCTCGGACTCGAGACGATAAAAGATACCCTTAATCCCGACCCCTACTTCTCCAAAGATTTGCCGTGGTACGCATTTTTGCTTAAAACCCTCTATACATCCATAACACTCGGTGTCGGCGGCAGCGGCGGAATCATAACACCCGTTTTTTATATAGGTGCGACAAGCGGTCATCTCTTCGGGCAGCTGATGGGTGGAGATAATATAGCGCTCTTTGCGGCTCTCGGTTTTGTAAGCGTACTGGCCGGATCTACCAATACGCCGATCGCCGCAACGATCATGGCGGTTGAACTTTTCGGGCTTGAAATCGCACACTATGCCGCCTTGAGTGCGGTCATAAGCTTTCTTATAACGGGCCACAGAAGTGTATTCACATCCCAGATTCTTGCGATGAAAAAATCGGAAATGCTGGAGGTCAAAGTGGGGGAGGTGATAGAGAATGCCGCGGTAGATCTCGAAGAGACCGAAATAGGACGAATAAGGAATATAAAAGAGAGAATCAGGCGCAGAAGAGAGAAACTTAAAGAGGAGAGAGCGGGAAAAGTTCTCTCCAAAAGAGAGGAGAAGTAGTGTGGATATCATAATTGCCGGTGCGGGGAGGGTAGGATTTAATCTCGCCCGCACACTCTGTGTAACTCACAACGTTACGGTGATAGATCGAAACAGGGAGGCCCTGCAGCGGCTTCAGGAGAGCCTCGATATACTTCCGATACATGGAGATATAGAGGACCCGGAAACGTACAGAAAATTGATGGATAGAGAGAGTGACCTCTTCGTAGCCGTGACCGATCTGGATGAGGCCAATCTTATATCTACACTTATAGCCGACGACGTCATAGAGGTGGATCACAAGATCATACGTCTTAGAAACGAGTTTTTCGCAAAAAGTTCGATAAGGCAGAAGTTGGGGATAGACGACGCCGTTTTCCCTATGAGGATAACCTCACAGACGGTGGCTACGCTACTTGACTATCCGAAGGCCAACAATGTCAAACACTTCAAATATACCGATTTGAAGCTCCTCTCTGTAAGGGTAGGCAGCGATGCGGAGAAGATCGACATAGAGCCCGACGGTTTCGCGATAGTGGGAATCGAGCGTGAGAAAACTTTCTTCATCCCGGGTGCGAACGAGCCGGTCATGGCCAACGATCTTCTATATCTCTTCGGAGACGAAAAGCCGATAAAGGAGCTCTGTTTGAGGCTCGAGAGAGAGGCTCCCGCGGTGATAGAGAGGTGCGTCGTCTTCGGAGGGGGAGATCTCGGAGTCTCCATAGCGAAGGCGCTTGTGGAGCGGGGCAAGGATGTAAAGCTCGTCGAAAAAGATATAAGACTCTGCCGCAGGGCGGAAGAGAGCCTCGAGGGAGAGGCGATGACGATCAACTGCAAGTACGGTACCGTGGGACTCTTTGAAGAGGAGGGGCTCGGATATGCGGATATGATGGTGGCGGCCACCGACAACGACGAATACAATATCATCAAGTCCCTCGAAGCCAAAGAGCATGGAATCAGGAAGGTTGTCGCTGTAAACAACGAGATGGAGTACTACAACCTGATGCACTCTTTGGGCATAGTGGTTGTTCGGGGGCCCAAAATGAGCGCCTACAATGCGATAATGGAGAGCATATACTCCGGCGGTGTCGTTACCGAAAGGAGATTTTGCGGCGGTAAAGGGATAGTCTTTTTACGCAAGATCTTCCCCGGTTCGGAACTGATAGGCAGGTCTATAAAGCCGCCCAAAAGGCTTAAAGAGGTGAAATGTTTCGTTGTAAGAGACAACAGGCTTACCGCCCTCGTCGAGAAGATGGATGTAGAGGAGGGGGATGTCGTAGCGGCGTTCTGCAGGGCAGATATCGAAAAGAGCGTAAAAGAGTGGATATATGGACTTTAAAAGCATTCTGAAGCTTCTGAGCCTTATAGGCATGACTCTTTCGCTCTTCTTCACCATGAATGTAGCGGTGGCGCTGATCTATAACGAGAACTATCTTCCTGTTCTGCTCTTTGTAACTCTCTTTTTCTCAGTCAACTTCATTATATGGCTTTTTCTGAAAAATTACCCGCTCAATCTCGGAATCAGAGAGAGTATTCTGGCCGTGAACTCTCTTTGGGCGCTTCTGGGAGTCGCCGGAGCCGCTCCTCTTCTGCTTTATACCCCCATATCCCCCTCGTCGGCCTTTTTCGAGGCCATTAGCGGCTTTACGACGACGGGCGCGACCGTATTTTCCGATATAGAGTCGCTTCCGAAAACGGTTCTGTTTCATAGAAGCCTGATGCACTGGCTCGGAGGTATGGGTATCATCGTTCTCGGGGTAGGTCTGCTCTACGTTATAAACCCGACCGGGAGTCTCGCTCTCTTCAAGTCGGAGTCTACCGGTATCCAGATGGAGAAGCTTACCCCCAAGATCAAGCATACCGCGCTCAGTCTCTGGGGAGTCTATATCCGTTTTGACCCTCATCGATACCGTTTTGCTGAAGATGTTCGGGATGGGATGGTTCGATGCCGTAAATCACGCCTTCTCGACCATCTCTACCGGCGGCTTCTCCACAAAAAACAGCTCGCTGGGCGCATTCGGAAGCGACGGAATCGTCTGGACGACCACGATTTTCATGATCCTTTCGGGAATCAACTTTTTGGCCCACCTGAGACTCTACTACAGAGATTTGAGCGGATACCGAAGCGAAGAGGTAAAGTGGTACCTGACACTATTCGTTCTGCTCTCTCTGACTCTCGTGGTTGTCCATGAGGATTTCGGGAGCGATACGCTCTACTACACCATAAAACACTCCTTTTTCACGATCGCTTCGGTAATGACAACCACGGGTTTCGCTACCGTAGACTACGGCGGCTGGAGCAACCTGGCGATCGCCGTCATATTTGTGGCGATGCTTATAGGAGGGAATGCCGGATCTACGGCCGGCGGCGTCAAGGTGATCCGCTATGTGATAATCTACAAGACGCTTTTTGCGGAGTTCAAGCGAATACTCCACCCGAGTGCGATGATCTCGGTATTCATCGACGGCAGCAAACTCAAAGAGCGTATACTCTCCGCCACGTTCGGCTTCTTCTTTCTCTACATTCTTACAGTCGTCGCTCTGAGCATATATATCTACGCCGTCGGTTTCGACGCCATGACGGCCATTTCGGGCGCTCTGGCGATGGTGGGGAATATAGGCCCGGGATTTTCGCTGGTGGGGCCTTCGGAAAATTTCGGTTTCTTTAGCGATACCGACAAGATCGTTCTCTCGATCGGGATGATCGTAGGAAGGCTGGAGTGCTATACCGTTTTCGTGCTTTTGAGTTCGGCTTTCTGGAAAAGGTTTTAGTATGGTACGGCGTTAAAGCGGTTCGGGTTTGCCGAAGAGGTATCCCTGGGAGTAGTCGATGCCGAAATCCTTTATGATCGAGAATATCTTTTCGTTCTCCACATACTCCGCTACCGTCATGATATTCTGCTCTTTGGCGAAAGAGACCACCGTCTTTACGACGGATCGTGAAAATGTGCTCGTCTCTATGTTCTTTATTAGGCTGCCGTCGATCTTCAGGATGTCGGGCTGATAGTCGAGCAGCCTCTGGAAGTTGGAGTATCCCGCTCCGAAGTCGTCGATGGCTATCTCTACCCCCATCCCCTTTACATCTTTGATGAAAGATTTTATCTGTTCGAAATCTTTGACCTCTTCGTCTTCGAGAAGTTCGAAAACGACCCTCGAAGCCTTATCTTTGTGAAGCTCCAACAGTCTGCATATCTCATCGCGGCTTGAACTCTTCTCTATGTCGAGTGCGGAGAGGTTTATCGATATCTTGCGATCGGTCCTCTCGAGCGCCTCGAAGGCGCTCTTTAGAATCATGGAGGTAATCATCGGATAGTATTTGCTCTTTTTGGCGGTCTCGAGAAAGAAGTATGGCGAGAGAATAT
>JALSXE010000203.1:0-6329 GCA_027072755.1 Campylobacterales bacterium
ATACATACCAGATACTCCTCAAAGGGGTCGAAATAGGAAGCGGAGAGGTATATGCCGACAAGTTCCTGGCGATGAACAGCGGGATGGCGACCGAAGAGATAGAGGGGATACACACCAAAGAGCCGGCATTCGGCCTCGACGCCATATGGATAGACGCCGACAAAAAAGAGGAGGCAATCATAAAGGGGTATACGGTAATAGACCCGGCCACCGTTATCTCCACCCATATGAGCGAACTGGTAAAAAAGCATGCCGAAGAGCTTCTGACGAGACAGGAGGTCCAGGCACTGCTGGACAAAGTGAAGAAAGATTACCCCGTTGTCGTGGAGGATGCGCTCAAAGTCGCCTCGCTTGGGCTTATCCAGCGGGTTCTAAAACAGCTGCTGCATGAGCGTGTGCCTATCAGAGACATGCTCACGATTCTCGAGACGATAGCCGATGTGGCGGAGTATACCAAAAGTGTCGACCTTATAGTCGAGCAGGTACGGGCACGGCTTTCGAGGGTCATAACCGGGCTATACAAAGATCAGGAGGGTAGAATAAAGCTTCTCACCCTAAACACCCAGACCGAACAGAGACTCCTCGACCACCTGCAGGAGAGCGAAGCCGGACGCCAACTGCTGCTCAATGTCGGGCAGATTAACCAAGTGGTCGAAAGGATTAGCGAAGAGGCGCAGAAGGTCCTTCAAAAAGGTGTCGCACCGGTCATCCTGATAGTCGACCCGATGCTCAGAAAACCGCTCGCCGAAATCTTCGAGCGCTTCAGGCTCGACATCATAGTGCTAAGCCACGCCGAAATAGACCCCGATGCCAAATTCGAGGTTCTCGGAAGCGTGGAGATAGATATCTGAATTAAGTAAAAACTATAAACTAAAAACTAAAAATTTAGGAAATGTCGCTTCGCTCCTTTATAGGGATCGTCCGCTTTGGCAGCTCACATAAACTTTTAGTTTTTAGTTTTTAACTCTTAGTTCATAAGGATCCACATTGAAAAAACCGCAAAGCGTATACCACCTTTCACATACCGACCTCGACGGCTATGCGTGCCAGTTTCTGACATCGCGCTGCTTCGAGAAGATAACTTTTCAAAACAGCAACTACGGAGACGAGATAAACGGCCGGCTCAAGATCTTTTTCGATCAGATGCTGCTCGATTCGGCGAAGGATATCTTGCTGCTCGTAACCGATCTGAACCTCTCTTTGGCCCAGTGCGAGTTTATAGAGAACCAGATAGAGAGGCTTCATAGTTTCAAAAAAGGGATCAATATAGAGGTTCAACTTCTCGACCACCACGCCAGCGGAAGCGATTCGGCACAGAAGTATGAGTGGTACTTTCTCGATACATCCAGGAGTGCTACCAAAATCACCTACGACCGGCTCATCGAGAATTTCGATTGTAAAGAGATTGAGCGATTCGGACAGATTGTAGACGCGATCAACGCGATAGATATCTGGCTCAAAGAGGAGGAGGGGTTCGAGTTCGGCAAAGTCCTTATGGGAGCCGTAGCCTCATCGAGGGAGGTCGGAAGGGCGCTCTTCGACGAACAGGACCGCGCGCACAAATTCCACCTTATAGAGTCGGCCGACAGGATCATAAACGAGCGCGACGCCCATATCAGGCTCGACAACGAGATGCACTCGATAAAAAAGGCTTTCTTCTCCAAAGGCAGAGCCGACAACACTCTCGACAACCTCGTCGCGGACTACCTTACGGACCTTCTTACGGCAAGGAAGGATGATCTAAAAATCTCCTACAGGAACAAAACCGGCGTACTTACCTACGCACTCCCCAACATCTCCGTCATCGGCAACGCATTCCTCGTCGCCAATCCAGATATCGACTTCATACTAAACATTTCTCCAAACGGGTCGATAAGTTTACGAAGTAACAACAGGGCCGACGTAAGCGAAATCGCCGCCACTCTCGCAGGCGGCGGAGGACACCCGAACGCGAGCGGCGGACGCATACAGGGCTTCAAGGAGCTCTACAGTTACGACCAGACCAAAGCGTTTATCGAAAATCTGATAGATCAGAGGACGAAATAGGCGTATAAGACACTGTAAGGAGGTGCATAGATGAGCAGACCTCAGCCGACTGCCACGGAACGGAGACTCAAAGAGGACGATTTCATCGTCTCGAAAACCGACCTGAAGGGTCGAATCATATACGGAAACAAGATGTTTATAGATATCTCCGGCTACAAGGAGGAGGAGCTTATGAACAAGCCCCATTCGATTCTTCGCCACCCCGATATGCCCAAAGCGATATTCAAACTGCTATGGGAGAGAGTTCAAAGCGGCAGGGAGATCTTCGCGTATGTAAAGAACCTCTGCAAAGACGGGGCATACTACTGGGTCTTCGCCAACGTCACAGTCACCTTCGACGAAAAAGGCAATCCACGCGACTACCACTCGGTACGAAGAAAACCGACAGAGAGTGCACTCGAAACTATAAAACCCCTCTATGCCGACCTTCTGGTAGAGGAGAAGCGGGGGGGACTCGACGCTTCGACGAGACTTCTAAACAAGATTCTTAACGAGAAAGGAGTTGGATATGACGAGTTTATCCTCGGCCTTCAGCAATAGACAGAGCCTGATCCTTCTGCTCTCGGCACTCGGTTCAGCGGTATACCTGTTTGTAACGGGGAGGTATATCGCAGGTGCCATAGTCGCTCTCGTAGCGATTGTAGCACTCTTCATACCGCCAAACAGCGGCTCGTCGAGCAAAAAGGTCTTAAACGACCCGCTCATAAAACAGATCAGGGACGTTGTCGTCAAGGCAGGTAAAGGGAAGCTCTCCGAACGAATCACCGATATTCCCGAAGATCACACCCTGCAGGGTGTGGCATGGGGTATTAATGATCTGCTCGACCAGACCGAGCAGATCATACGTGATATTCGTGCCTCAATAGACGCCGCCAACGAAGGCAAGACTTTCCGCATAATCTTTTCAGAAGGTTATAAAGGAGACTTCAAAGCCGCTACTCCACATCTAAACAGAGCTATAGAGTCGATCGCCGGCTCCTTCAAGTCGGCCATGCGTTCACAGCTTTCGAAGGAGTTCGAAAAGTCTACCGGCGGAATAGCAAGCGGTCTTGGCGTAATACAGCAGGATATATCGAGAAATACGAATATTCTCGAAAAAATAGCTAAAAATACTTCCATTACATCAAACGAGGCGTCCGCAAGCCAGACCACGGTTCAAAATATAGTAAACAGCCTCGATGAACTCATCCGGTTCATCTCTCATACGAACGACGCTATCATTTCACTAAATGAACGGACCAGCGAAATAAGCGCTGTTGTGAATCTCATTAAAGATATTGCAGACCAGACGAACCTGCTTGCGCTCAACGCGGCCATAGAGGCGGCACGGGCTGGCGAACACGGCCGCGGATTCGCCGTGGTGGCCGACGAAGTCAGGAAGCTCGCCGAGAGGACACAGAAAGCGACACAGGAGATTGCGATAACCATACAGACACTGCAGCAGGAGTCAAACGACATCCAGGGCAACTCGGAAAGGATAACCCAGATTGCAGCAGAATCGCAGGAAGATGTCAACTCCTTCCGGGAGTCGCTGGTCAACTTCGCAGAAGTGGCCGATATTTCTGCAAAAGAGGCGAAGTATATACGCGACTCACTGCTCGGCACCCTGATCAAGGTAGACCATATAATCTACAAGTCTAACGCATACAGGGCCGTTCTGAACGAAAACAGCCAACTCGCCGATACATTCGGTAATGAGCACGAATGCAGGTTCGGCAAGTGGTACGACAGCGACGGTAAAGAGCTCTTCGGCGAGACAAAAGCATACAAAGAGATGGCAGAACCGCACAAAAAAGTTCACGACATAATTCTGCAGACTGTTCCTTGTGCCGGGAGCGGCGCATGCCTAACTCCCGACAAGCGTCAGAATATCGTACGCAACCTGAACGAAATGGAGCAGCACAGCGGAAAAATATTTAACCTCATAAGGGAGATGATAGAGGAGGCCAATCCCGAAGTCAAGCTTTGACCGAAGGCTCTTTGCTTTGGCTGGCGAAGAGCCCTATTTGAATACTGTGAAAGTGGCGAAGTTGGCCCACTGAAAGATTGTATCCGCCCTTCTGAATCCACCTTTTAGAAACATCTCCCGATTCTCCTGCAGAGTGTAGGGAACGAGCACATTCTCAAGCGCCTCACGCTTGCGCATGATCTCCGTCTCCGAATAGCCCTGCTCCCGTTTGTAGGAGTGGTATATTTCGATAATCTGGCGGTTCAGCCAGCCGTCTTCCATCAATACCTTCTCGCTGCAGACAAACATCCCGTCATCTTTCAAAGAGGAGGCTATCTTCTTTACCAGTTCGGAACGCACGGGCGGCCTGATGAACTGAAGCGTATAGTTCGAGACTATAATATCCGCACCCCCGAACTCCGCCTCCATGATATCTTCGCACCTGAACTCCACTGCGCAATCGAACGCCTCGGCCTTTTTCTGCGCCAGCTCCACCATCGCCGGAGCGTTGTCTATACCTATGAACTCGGCCTCTACCCTGCATCTTCTCGCCGTCTCGATAAGAAGGGAGCCCGTCGACGAGCCCAGATCTACCACGCGTGAACCATCTTTTATCCGCTTTAGCAGAAGCCGGACAATGAGTTCCATATTCTGGCGGTAGAAGGGAACAGAGCGCTCTATCATGTCGTCGAATACCGCCGCCACCTGCTCGTCGAACCTGAACTGCCGATCGATAGGCTTGCTGAATATATCGTCTCTCATAGCGCCTCTATATCTCTTTTTATCTGCTCTTTCAGCTCCGAAAGCGAGTCGAACTTTCTGTTTTCTCTCAAAAAACGGAGCCACTTTATACAGACCTCTTCCCCTTTCAGCTCTTCGAGCTCTCTTCCCACGACATGGCTCTCTACGGCGAACGAACCGTCGGTGGTACTCCTGTTTCCGACAAAAGTGACGGAGCCGTAACACTCACCGCCTATGCAGGTTTCGGTGGCGTAGACTCCCGGCGCCGGAAGCAGAAATCGGCCGGTATCGAGATTGAGCGTGGGAACGAGCGACCTGGCACCTATACCCTGCCCTCTTACGACCCTGCCGCACACTTCGTACGGATGCCCCAGCATACAGGCGGCCTCCTCCATCTTCGAAGAGGAGATCAGCTCTCTGATGAAACGCGAATGCACGGGGCGGTCGTTACAGTGAACCTCCCGCACCGCCTCCACCTCTCCGTCGAAAATCCGGTCGAGCATCTCCACATCCCCTCTTCTGTCGAGACCGAATCTGAAATCCCACCCGACTACGATCTTTTTAAGAGCCGGAAAGGATCTCTTCAGTCTCGTAACGAACTCTTCGGGCGAGAGCTCCCTTATCGAGTCGAAATCGTAGAAAAAGAGGGGCAGAGAGGTAAATTTGGCACGGTAGATGTGCGGCGTCAGGGTCGCCCTGTAGTGCTCTATGACGCATACGCCTCCACTCTCACCCAGCCTCTCAAAAAGTGCCCGGTGCCCAAGGTGCATACCGTCGAAATTTCCGATCGCCACGGCCTCAACCGTTGACGAACAGGTAGAACCACTCACGATTCCCCTCCTTTCCCGGAAGCGGCGAGAGCTCTTTTACGATCAGCCTCCAGCCCAGCTTCAGCGCCTCGCTCTCGAACTTTTGCATAGCCGACTCTACCGCCTTCTCGTCCGTAACCACACCGCGCCTGTTACGGGAGGCTTCGCGCCCTACCTCGAACTGCGGCTTGAAAAGGAGTATAAGAACCCCTTTAGTAAGCCTCTGCAGATCCCCCATGATATTGCGAAGGCTTATGAAAGATACGTCGCATGTCGTGACTTCGAACGGCATGTCGCTTATAAACTCTCTAATGTCGGTCCGCTCCACACTGATTACGCGCTCGTCGTTTTTGAGCTTCTCATGCAGTTGAAGGCTACCTACATCGAGAGCCGTAACCGACGCCGCGCCCCTTTCGAGCAGTATCTGCGTAAAGCCGCCTGTACTCGCACCCACATCCAGACAGCGCTTCCCTTCCACCGCTACCGGGTGAATCCTCAAGAAGCCGTCCAGTTTTTTCGCGGCACGGCTTACGAACAGCCCGCTCTCTTCCACTTCTATCCGCATATCTTTAGATGCGCTGAACGAAGATTTTTTGACCCTTTCGCCATCCACCTTCACCAAACCCTCGTTAATCAACTCCTGCGCCTTGTTTCGGCTCGGAACCAGCCCTTTTGCCACAAGAAGCCTGTCAAGCCTCACCGGCAAGCTCCCACATCTCCTCTTCGCTCATCAGCCTGACGCCCAGCCTCTTCGCATTCTCGTACTTGCTGCCGGGATCTTCTCC
>JALSXE010000203.1:6339-10338 GCA_027072755.1 Campylobacterales bacterium
CGAAGTCGGTCTTTTTCGAAACGCTGCCCGTAACCTTCGCTCCCAGATGCTCGAGCATGGCCTTTATCTCCCCCCTCGGTTTTTTCATCGTACCGGTGAGTACGACGCTCTTTCCCGTAAAAGGGGACTCTATTATCTCCTCTTTTTGGGGCGGCCTTGGCTCGACTATTCGCATCAGACGCTCTACCTTCTGTCTGTTGACCCGCATAAACTCGAGATAACTCTCGGCCATCTCTTCACCGAACCCCTCAATCGCCATAAGCTGCTCTCTGCTCAGATCTATGAAGTCGAGCCCGTAGGTTTGGCAGATCTTTTTGCTCGCGACCTCTCCTATATGCTCTATACCCAGGGCGTTGATGAAACGCCAGCATTCGGCACCCTTGCTCCTCTCTATCGCATCCAGCAGATTCTGCGCCTTCTTCTGCTTGAAACCTTCGAGCTTCAAAAGATCCTCCATCTTCAGATGGTATAGATCTTCGACCTCCCTGACGAGGCCCTGCTCATATAGCTGCTCAACGATCTTGTCGCCGAGGCCCTCTATGTTGAGGCACTGCTTGGAAGCGAAGTAGATTATGGAGTTCACTACTCTCGCCGGACAGTTGATATTCTGACACTTTACAAGCTTTCCCTCATCCAGCAGCTCACTGCCGCACACGGGGCACTCCGTAGGCCGCTCTATTCTCTTCTCTTTTCCGGTTCTGTACTGTGTAAGCACCTTTATGATCTTCGGAATTACGTCTCCGCTTCTAATAAGCGTAACCATATCGCCGATTCTAACATCCATCTTCTCTATATAGTCGAAGTTGTTTAGAGTGGCGCGCTCTACGATCACACCCTCCACTTCCACCGGCTCCAAAACCGCTACCGGGGTTACGACACCGGTTCTTCCCACCTGAAACAGCACATCCTTTATGCGGGTCTGCTTCTCGACTGCCGGAAACTTGTAGGCCACCATCCATCTCGGTGCCTTGACGGTATATCCGAGCGCCTTCTGTGCGGCTATGCGATCCACCTTCACCACCATTCCGTCAAGCATCACATCGAGGTTGGGCCTCATATCTTTGAGCTCTTCGTAGATCTCCTCTATCTCTTCGGAGCTCTTGCAGACTCTCCTGATAGGCGGCTTTCTAAAGCCCAGATCGTAGACATAAGCCATTATTTCGCTAAGATAGTCGTATTTCAGGGAGTGGACTCCGACCCCCCACGGCTGAAATATCAGGCTCCTTTTTGCCGTAATTCTCGGATCGAGCTGCCTCAGGCTTCCCGCCGCCGCGTTTCGCGGGTTCGCGAAAGGGGTCTCTCCTCTCTCTATGCGCTCCGCGTTTATACGGTTGAACTCTCTGATCGTCATCAAGACTTCACCCCGAATCTCTATAAGATCTTTGTGATCTATCTCGAGCCTGATAGAGTTTATCGTGCGGGCGTTGTTGGTGACATCCTCCCCCTCTACTCCGTCTCCTCTTGTAATCGCCTGTTTGAGCAGGCCGTTCTCATATATGAGGTTCAGACTGGCACCGTCGAACTTCGGCTCTACATAGTAGCGCTCGTTCGGAAAATCCTTGGCGATTCTATCCATCCACTCCTCGAACTCGGCGGCATCGAAGACATCCTCCATGCTCCACATACGGCTAAGATGTTTCGCCTTCCTGAACCCCTCTTTCAAAGGCGCCCCTACACGCTGTGTGGGCGAAGTGGGGTCTATATCTTCGGGGTGACTCTTTTCGTACTCCTCCACCTCCCGATAGAGCTTGTCGTAGACCTCGTCCGCCACGAGCGGGTTGTCCTCTATGTAGTATGCGTAGGCCCACTTTTTTAGGGTCTCTACCGCCTTTTTATACTCCGCTTTCGTCATATCTTCTGCCCCTCCTGCGGTTCGGGGAGTTTCGGCGGCTCTTTCTGAAGCTCTTTTTGTATACGATCCATACTCTCCCGCAGCCGCTCCCGCATATCTTTGAAACTCTTTTCGAACTCTTTCGCCATGCCGAAAAACTCCCGCTCCAGCTCCTTTTTCAGCGATTCGAAGTTTTTCATCCCTTTTTGCATCGCCTTTTGGAGCATCTTCGAGGTGCACTGCGCGGCACCCCTCTGAAGCGCCTCGTCGTAGTTCTGCATGGTCACTACATCGTCTATGAGCCACCGCCCCTCCACTTTCAAAAGCTCCGTCTCCATCGTGGCGTTGCACTCTACGTCTCTCAAAGAGTCGAGAGGAATCCGAAAACGAAGATGCGTCGGCACGAACGCCCTACCCTGAACGACTCTGGCTCCGGTTACCTTGGCATCTGAAAGCTCCACCTTCAACAGCGGTTCATCGAGCCTGCCGCGTATAGTCATCGCTTTTGCGAGTTTCAGATCGCCATTTACTATCGCATTCCAGAACTTTTGTGCACTCTGCTGAGGCAGGCTTCTCTCTTCATGCTTTGCACATCCGCCGAGCAGAAACATGAAGATAACGGCGGAAAAAAGGGCTCTCATAGAATATCTCCTCTCTCTATAGCCTCATAGACCGCCAGCGCCTGCCTGTGTTCGGCGACGTCATGGCAGCGAACTATCTGCGCACCGCGTCTGACAGCTTCCAGATGCAGGGCGATGGTTCCCGGAAGCCGCTTCTCCACCGGAGCCGGCGATATCCTGTCTATCATCGACTTCCGGCTCGCCCCTATCATCAGCTCGCAGCCGAACCTGCCGAAGTGCTCGAGGTTTTTGAGCAGCATCAGGTTGTGCTCGAGCCTCTTCCCGAAACCTATACCGACATCGAGAATCAGCTCCCTCTCGTCGAGCCCCAGCGCCAGAGCCCTCTCTATCCTCTCTTCAAAAAAGCGGTCTACATCGAGAACGACATTTTCGTATGTCGGGTTCTGCTGCATTGTAAGAGGCGTACCCTGCATATGCATTATAACCAGCTTCGCACCGAAATCTTTGGCCAGTACCCCGATGCTCTCGTCACTGAGGCCGGTTATGTCGTTAACGATGCCAAAACCGTTTTCGAGCGCATACGCCACGACTTCCGGGGTATATGAGTCGATGCTGAACTCCACACGAGACAGAAGCCCTTCGCGCTTTATCGCATCTACGATCGGCACAATTCGCAAAAGCTCCTCGTCGGCCGGCACCGGTTCGCTTCCGGGGCGCGAAGATACGGCGCCTATGTCGATGATGTCGGCCCCCTCCTGCACCTGCTTCCAGATAGCCGCCACGGCCGCCGACTCCCTGAAACGGCTGGCAGGGTAGAAGCTGTCGTCGTTCGCATTGATTACACCCATGATCCGCAGATCTTTGTGAGGCGTGCGCATGAAGCCTGTCAGCGACTCCGCCAGCCTCTTTAGACCGAGCGGCTGAACCTTCTCTTTCTCGATCAGGGCTTCTATCTGTCTGCGCGTCCCCATCAAGAGGGCGTCGTAACTCTCGCGGTCGCAGCTTACCGCACCCTTTGGAAGCGCCAGATCCGCACCGACGCTTATGGCGTCCTGCTTCAGAATGTTCGCCGCCCCGCAGGAGAGACCGCGCACGGCAAAGAGCATCGTCTCCACCTTTTTGGCCATGATCGAGACGCCGCCCCTGTCGCATCCGAGTCTTTTTAAAAATGCCGCGGCATCGGCCGGAGCGTCGACTCTGTATATATCCATCAGCCCCTCCTTTTAAGAAGTTTCAATCCGACTCTTGTAAGCACGAAAGCGGGGGGTGAACCCATATCGAGCAGCCGGATACTCTGCGAAAAGCTCTCGAGAAGCTCTTCGTCGGCCCTGTAGCGCCCGCTCGCAAGCGCCTCTTTGGCCATACTGTCTATGAGCCTCGCCATACTCTTGGCATCGGTACGTCTGTTCTCCTGCAGCAGTTTGTAAAGAGCGGCCAGATCGAACCTCTCCATATCGACACCGCTTTCAACGAGCTCTTTATGCCCGAGACGGTTCTCTATCGCCAGGCGGGAGCGAATCGTGGGCAGAAGTCCCGATTTGGAGGGCGTCATCAGGACAAAGGAGGTTTTCGGGGGCGGCTCCTCGA
>JALSXE010000203.1:10348-15433 GCA_027072755.1 Campylobacterales bacterium
ATCTTCTCTTTTTCGCTCGTCAGAGTCGCCTTGCGAACCGCCTCTTTCGCATGCTCTATCAGGAAATCCTCCGCATCTACACGGTGGATCTCGCTGTCAGGGTAGTTTACGGCGATCTCGTCGCATACGCTTTCGAACGACTCTGTAAGGATGATCCTCGATACGGGAGCATCCATGCTATCCGTCCACATCCACTTCGGCGAAGAGTGCGGCTCCTAGCGTCTTGTCGAAAAGCCTGAAGAGCTGAAGCAGTTTGATGTCTATCAAATCGTCGTGCGATTTCAGAGTAAAGCTGTTGGCCACCTCCTCGTCCATGACCCAGAGCAGCGAATCGTCGCTCCTTAGAGCGATGCGTGCAAGGGGGTGGTCCGCCTTTCCTATGTACCAGAAGAAAAATCCCTGCGGGTAAGAGAGTGCCAGCATATCGAAGAGCAGCTCCACATCCTGATCCTTCCTTATCGAAGAGGCAAGCGGGTAGAGAGCGTCGAAAGAGAAGAAGGGCAGAAGCGGCCTGTTGGTTCCGGGGCGGTTTATCTGTCTTACGAGGTACTCTTCGAACCATCTGCTGTTGTCGTCGGTTATTATGATGACACTCCGTCCTTCGAGGATTTTGGAGATTGCGTTGCCGACTATGGGGGCCCATTCGTAGCGCCGCTCCTCGAGCCAACTCATCATCGTGTCGTCGCCGCGGATCGCCTCCAACGTCCAGCTTAGAAGATCTTTCAAACCCTACCGCTCCGGCTCTCTACTCACTTGTCCAGCTCATACGCCTCGTGCAGTGCACGCACGGCCAGTTCTGCGTACTTCTCGTCGATCACCATCGAAATCTTGATCTCGCTCGTGCTTATCATCTCGATGTTGATATTCTCTTTCGCCATTGTCGTAAAGGCTTTGGCCGCCACTCCGCTGTGGCTCTTCATTCCCACTCCGACGATCGAAACCTTCGCAACATCCTCTTTGTACTCGATCTCCCCGATACTCTCTTTGAAACGCTCCATAACGCCTTTTACGCGCTCTATTTCGCTCTGCGGTACAGTAAAGTCGATCTCGGTTTTTCCGTCCGCACCTATGGTCTGAACTATCATATCGACATTGACCGACTCATCGGCCAGCGCATTGAAGATCTCCGAAGCGATGCCGGGACGGTCTTCGACCCCTTTGAGACTGACTCGTGACTGGTTTTTGTCGAGTGCGATACCGCTGACAAGTGGTTTTTCCATGATATTCTCTTCCTTCGTTATCAAAGTTCCGGGATTGTCGTTGAAGCTGCTTCTTGTGACCAGATTTACGCCCATCTTCTTGGCCAGCTCGACAGATCGGTTCTGAAGAACTTTTGCCCCCAAAGAGGCGAGTTCGAGCATCTCGTCGTAACTTATCTGCTCCATCTTCTTCGCTTTCGGCTCTATACGGGGATCGGTCGTATATACACCGTCGACATCGGTATATATCTCGCAAAGATCCGCCCCCATAGCACCGGCAATCGCAACGGCCGTCAGATCGCTTCCTCCCCGTCCGAGCGTCGTGACCCTGCCGTCGGGGTCGATACCCTGAAATCCCGCCACGACCACTATCTTGCCCTCTTTTATCGCGTTGCCCATCGGAACCGGGTCTATATGGTCTATTCTGGCCGATGTATAGCTCTTGTCGGTAAAGATTCCGGCCTGACGCCCCGTCATCGCTACCGCACTGTATCCCATCTCGTTCAGGGCTATGCTCAAGAGTGCGGACGTCACGCGCTCGCCCGAGCTCAGTAGAAGATCCATGGCCTCTCTCTGCGGGGTTTTGGAGAAGAAGTGGGCATACTCTATCAGTTTGTTGGTCTCACCGCTCATGGCCGAGACGACGACGATAACGTCATGGCCTTCGTCCCTGCTCCTTGCTACCCTTTTTGCCACATTGGCGATACGGTCGAGATCTCCGACGCTGGTACCGCCGAACTTCTGTACTATCAACACTGACGATCCTTTTGAAACATTACAGATAACCCTTTTTCCTGAAATAGTTGAGCACCCTCTTGTATACCGGCCGTTTGAAGTATGTGATATAGTCGAAGATCTTACCGTACGGAACGAACGTATAGTGCAAAAACTCCGGCTCTTCGGTATCGAGATTTATTTTGGCGCCCGGTTTGAGGCGCACCAGAAAATACTTCTGGCGCTGACCGTCGAACGGATACATCTTCTTCGCGATCACCTCCGGAAAGTCGTAACTGACCCACTCCGGAAACTCCGCCACCACTTCGACCTGGTCTGTACCTATCTCCTCTTTGAGCTCCCTAAAGAGAGCCTCTCTCGGGGTCTCACCCTTGTCTATCCCCCCCTGCGGAAACTGCCACGCATCCTTTATGTCACTGCGCGACGCTATAAAAAACTCCACCTTTTCGGGATATCTGGACGAGAGAATAATGGCTGCCACATTCGGCCGGTACCTCTTCTCCTTGGACGATTTTGATTTACTCATATACTGGTTACTTTTCGACGCTGCCCAAGCGGTAGATCTGCTTACTCTCCGCTCCGCCGGCACGCTCTTTTTTTGGGTATGATTATAGAAAAAAACGGATTAAGACCATCTGAGAAAAAAGTATCAATGAGAAACGAGACACTCCTGTATCTTCACATTCCCTTTTGCGACAGTAAGTGCCACTACTGCAGTTTCAACTCCTATGTCGAGAAGTCCCGCCTAAAAGAGAGCTACATGGAGGCGGTAGTCAAACAGCTTCGAAACGACCTGAGTCAATACGGCATTAAAAAGGGCTCGGTAACGACACTCTTCATAGGCGGGGGGACCCCTTCTACCGTAAAACCGGAGCTATACGAACCCTTTTTCGCGGCGCTGGAAGGGTATCTGCGCGAAGGTGCCGAAATTACGAGCGAAGCCAATCCCAACAGTGCCGCCGAAGAGTGGCTGAAGGGGATGAGAGATCTCGGGGTCAACCGCATCAGTATCGGTGTGCAAAGCTTTTTCGACGACAAACTGCGGCTGCTTGGACGATCACACAGGGCGGACGACGCCGTAGAGGCTGTAGAGAGGGCCGCCGAAACGGGTTTCGAGCACATATCGATCGATCTGATCTACGCTACCGCGCTCGACAGCGTGAAGCGCGTAGAAGATGAGATCGAACGTGCGCTGAAGCTGCCCATAGACCATCTGAGCGCATACGAGCTCACAATAGAGGAGGGAACCCCTTTTCAAAAGAGTCCCGAAGTGCGTGTCGAGTCGATAGAGCAGGCACAAACGGTACGAAGCCTGCTGAAGAGTAAAGGATGGAGGGAGTACGAAGTCTCCAATTTCGCCCTCTCGCCTTGCCGGCACAACCTCGGCTACTGGGAGTACAGGCCCTACCTCGGAGTCGGAAGCGGCGCGGTCGGGCGCATCGGAAACCTTCGCTACTCCCCGCACAGGGCGGTGGAACGCTATGTGGAGGATCCTCGTTTCAAAGAGTTTGAGACACTCTCGGATGAAGAGATGCTGCATGAGCGCATTCTTCTGGGCCTTAGAAGCCGCATAGGGGTCGATAGCGGGCTTTTGGACGCGAAGATGAGGGAGCGGGCGGAGCTTCTTGTAAGCGAAAGCAGGCTCCTGTACAGAGAGGGGCGCTACTTCAACCGCGACTATCTGCTAAGCGACGAGGTAGCGCTCTTTATCATCGGCTAATCACTTTTTTGATAGACTTTGGCCGAGTCGCTCACGGCGGCTAAACCGTAGTGATAAAGCGGATTTGCTCAATAATTCAAGCAACAATAAAAAGGACATGCGATGTTCGGCATGGGACTAAGCGAAATATTTTTTATCGTAGTGATCGCCATCCTCTTTCTGGGACCGGACAAACTCCCCGATGCGATGGTGCAGATCGCAAAATTTTTCAGAAGCATCAAACGTACCGTCAACGACGCCAAAACGACTCTCGAAGAGGAGCTGAAAGTGAGCGAGCTGAAGGAGGAGGCGTTCAGGTACAAAAAGCAGTTGGACGAGGCTACGGCTAAACTCGAGAGCATCTCGTCACCCGACCTTACCACACTCGACGAGCTGACCGAAACCGTAGAAGAGGTAAAGAGAGCCGAAGATCGCCTCGAGAACGAGGCGGAAGAGATCAAAGAGAAGATCGAACCGAAAAGGGAAGTGGTCACTTTCGCCAAAAAGAGAGACGGAAAAGACGGTGAAGAGGTGAAAGACCCGGACGAAAAGCAAAAGGAGAGGAATGTTTGACGAACTGAAACCTCATATCGCGGAACTCAGAAAACGGCTCGCCTACTCGCTGGCCGCGCTTGTAGTCTGTTTTTTCGTGGCGTTCTATTTTTACGAACCGATTCTCGACTGGATGATAAAACCTCTCAATTCGGTATTGCCCAAAGGCTCCGGCATGATCGCCACCGGAGTGCCGGAAGTCTTCTTCACGGCCGTAAAGGTGTCGCTTTTCGCCGGTTTTCTAATGGCGCTGCCCTTCATCCTCTACCAGTTCTGGCTCTTTGTGGCTCCCGGTCTCTACGAGCATGAAAAGAGATATATCTGGCCATTCGTCTTCTTCGCATCCGGCATGTTCTTTCTCGGCGCTCTCTTCGCCTATTACGTAGTTGTTCCGTACGGATTCGCTTTTCTGGTCAACTTCGCCGAGCAGGTAGTCAGCGTGGCGCCTAAGATAAACGAGTACGTAAGCTTTTTCACGAAGATAATGATAGGCTTCGGAATCGCCTTCGAACTGCCGGTACTGACGTTTTTTCTGGCACTTTTGGGACTGGTCGACGACCATACACTGAAGAGCTTCTTCAAATACGCCATAATCCTGATATTCGTACTGGCCGCCATACTGACTCCGCCGGACGTCGTTACGCAGCTGCTCATGGCGATACCGCTTATCGTTCTCTACGGCTTGTCGATAATCATAGCGAAACTGGTCAACCCGTACAGACCGCCTGATGAAGATGAGAACGGAGACGGGGAGAAAGTTGCCGGTTAGAGACAGAGTGCAAAAAGAGAGCCTGCGGACCGAAAGCTACGACTACACTCTCCCGGCGGAGCTGATAGCTACCGAGCCGGCGGAGCCTAAAGAGAGTGCGAGACTGATGGTCATTGGCCGAAAGAGAGGGA
>JALSXE010000204.1:0-3970 GCA_027072755.1 Campylobacterales bacterium
TCTCCACTCCGGCCGTCTTACCGCCTTTGCCGGCAGGTTTTTCCGGGAAATATCTCCCTATCATTTTGGCCTGAAACTGTAGAACCAGAACCATAATATAGAGAAAGACGAATACGATTCCCATTCCGAGAATCATATATTTGAAGCTCTCGGCTACCATGTTTTCCATTTGTCCACCTTGTTGCAGTATGGGCTAATTTTAAAACAGTTTAACTTTTAAAAGATTGAATATCACTAAAAAAAGGGATAGTTTGGAGCGAAAGCTACTTTATGCCCCGATAGCTGTATTGCCGCAGTTGTGAAACGTTGCCGCTCACCCCGCCGCTGTGAACGTACAGCACCGGCTTCGGAAGCGTATCGTAAGCTCTTTGAAGCTCCAGCCACATCTTCGGAGCGTAAATGAGGTCGAACTCTATGCCGCCTCTTTTTAGGCTCTTCCAGGTTTTCAGAAACAGCGGATGCGGTTTCGCAAACGGATGTTTGCCGAACGAAAAGAGTATCTTCGGCAAAGAAGCGGCGTCGGGCTTCAGCCTCCGCCACTGCGCGACAAGCGTCTCTTCGTCCCCGACTACCGGTGTGGTCAAAACCTCTACACTCTCCGGGAGCGCTTCTCTCAGATAGAGTGCGGTCGTACCGGTTCCGCTCGGAGTCGCGACACTGAATCTTTCATAACCGCTGTTCTGTGCCCACTCGAGAATCTCGGAAGCCAGCAGGGCGACACCCTCTCGCGCGGCGGGGTCGGCCCCTCCCTGGGGTACGAAGAGGTCCTCTCCTACTTCGCCGCGAATATTTTCGATCTCTTCGTAGAAGTTTTGCGGCTCGAGCTGATGCAGTACCATTCCCAGTTCCAGCGCACGCTTGAGGTTGCCGGAGGGGTCTCTTTCAAGCCACTTGGGCAACTTTTTGGCGTAGTAGTAAAACTCCCACCCCTTCATGGCTGCGAGATAGGCTATCGAGAGCATCGCGTTCGACTGCGCGCCGCCGTAACTTACAACCCTTTTTATAGTATTATTCCGGAGTTTGAAGAGTGAGTAGAGTTTTCTGAGTTTGTTACCTGAAAAACGGGGATCTATGAGGTCGTCGCGTTTGACGAAAAAGTCGAGCCCCTCCCACCTGAAGGGCTCGACTTCGGAGGCTCCGTAGGTCAGATCAGTTGCGACCAAGGCAGTTGAGATCTTTGAATGCCTGAATCAGGCGCTCGGCCATAGACTTTTCACCCTCTCTAAGCCACTTTCTGGGGTCGTAGTACTTTTTATTCGGTTTATCTTCCCCTTCCGGGTTTCCTATCTGACCCTGCAGATAGTCGCGGTACTTCTCGACATACCCCCTGACCCCATCCCAGAATGCCCATTGGGTATCGGTGTCTATATTCATCTTCACGACACCGTAGCTTATGGCATCCCTGATATCTTTGAGCTCGGAGCCGCTGCCGCCGTGGAAGACGAAACTGACCGGTTTCGGGCCTGTCTTGAACTTCTCTTCTATATATTTTTGTGAGTTGTCCAGAATCTCCGGCCTCAGTACCACATTGCCCGGTTTGTATACACCGTGGACATTCCCGAAAGATGCGGCTATCGTAAAGCGTTCGCTCACTTTCGAGAGCTCTTCGTATGCGTAAGCGACCTCTTCCGGCTGCGTATAGAGCAGCTTGTTGTCTACATCGGTATTGTCCACACCGTCCTCTTCTCCACCCGTTATACCGAGCTCTATCTCCAGGGTCATCCCCATCTTGCTCATGCGCTCGAGGTATGCCTTGCACGTTTCGATATTCTCTTCGATCGGCTCTTCGCTAAGGTCGATCATATGGGAGCTGAAGAGCGGTTTTCCGTATTTGTGGAAGTGGTGTTCACTCGCTTCGAGCAGTGCGTCGATCCACGGCAGAAGCTTCCTGGCCGCATGGTCGGTGTGAATCATGACCGGAACCCCGTAAGCCTCCGCCAGCGTATGGATGTGCTTCGCGCCGCTTATCGCGCCGAGTACCGCACCCTTTTCAGCGTCGAGTCCTTTACCCGCATTGAAGGCGGCCCCGCCGTTACTGAACTGTATTATGATCGGCGAATCCGCTTTTTTGGCAGCCTCCATCGCGGCATTCATCGAGTTGCTGCCCACTACGTTTACCGCCGGAATCGCGAACTCGTTCGCTTTGGCTATCTCGAAAATCTTCTGGACGTCGTCACCGGTGACCACGCCCGGCTGAACCAGATCCAAAATCTTTCTACCACTCATCGACGATTCCTTATTTGATCTCTATTTTCGCTTTGGAGCGGAGCTCTTTGGCTATGGACTGCACCTTCTGCTTGAACTTCTCCATCTTTACGCTCTCTTTTATCCTCTCTTTAACCTCTTCGAAAGGTACCGTCTGCGCGGGCTTTCTCTCTTCTACATATATCACATGGTAGCCGAACTGGGTTTTTACAGGCTTTTCGGTGAACTCACCCGCTTTCAAGGCGAATGCGGCATCGCTGAACGGCTTGACCATCTGCTCCCTCGCGAAGGTTCCCAGATCTCCTCCTCTTGAAGCGCTCGGACCTGTAGATTTCGCTTTCGCAAGCTCTTCAAATTTTGCCTTCAGCTCACTTTTCGGAGTCTTCTTGAGCGTGTCGATAATCTGCTTCGCCTCCGCCTCGGTCTTTACGAGAATATGGCGCGCATGTACCATTTCGGGGCGCATGAACGCGCTTTTGTGCTTCTCGTAGTCTCTTTTCGCCTCCGCATCGGTAACCGTTATCGAGTCGAGCTGCTTTTTCATCCAGACATCGAGAGCCAGTTTTCTCTTTAGCTTTTCGAGCGCATCGAGATACTCGGGGTCTTTCTGTATGCCGCTTTTTATCGCCTTCTCTTCGAGCAGCTCCTGCTCGATAACCTGGTCGAGAACTTTTCTCTTCACATCATCGGGAAGCGCGTCGTAGGTTGTCTGTGCCCCCATCGAATTCAGAACTCTCTGCACCGTCTCTTTGGTTATCCTCTTTCCGTTTACCGTAGCAAGCACATCGGCCGCCGGAACGGATAGTGCCAGGGTAGCGACACCCAGTGTCGCAATTATCAACTTTTTCATCTGTTTCCTTTTTTCTAAAATTTCGATATTTTACTGGAATTAAAATTAACGACGGTAAATCACGCCATATTGTGGTAGACATTCTGCACATCGTCGTCATCTTCGAGTGCATCTATGAGCCTCTCGACCTTTTCCGCCGTCTCGTCGTCCACATCTATCGTATTTGTAGCCACCAGTCCCACGGAACTCTCCAGAATTTCGACACCCGTTTTCTCCACAGCCTGAAGAAGGGTATCGAAATCGGCAGGTTCACTCTCTATAACCAGAACCTCGTCGAACTCTTTTATGTCGGTGGCCCCGTTTTCGAGAGCCGCTTCCATCACCTCGTCATCCTTCTCTCCCCTCGGTACCGTGATGACACCTTTTTTCTCGAACATCCACGAGACGCTGCCGCTCGTTCCGAGGCTCCCTCCCGCTTTCGAGAAGGCGTGTCGAATGTTCGCCACTGTGCGGTTTTTGTTGTCTGTCATCGTCTCGACCATTATCGCCACACCGCCGGGGCCGTAACCTTCGTAGGTGATCTCTTCGTAGTTTACACCCTTGAGGTTGCCTGTGGCTTTGTCGATCGCACGCTGAATGTTCTCCGCGGGCATCGATACCGCGCGTGCACGCTCTATGGCGAGCCTGAGCGCGGCGTTCGTGTCGGGGTCGCCTCCTCCGGCTTTGGCGGCCGTGGTTATGTCGCGTACCGCCTTTGTAAAGAGCTTCCCCTTTTTCGCATCCTCTTTGGCTTTTATATGTTTGACTTTGGACCATTTGTTATGACCGGCCATAAGCTCCTCTTCCTTTTAAGTTTCCGATTTCGAATCTGTACTGATGTTACGCAAATTCCGGGCAAAGCCCGTAATTTGGCAGGGCCTGACCGGCCCTACAACCCCCTAAAGCTTCGAAATCATTGATTTCGAAGCTTTAGGG
>JALSXE010000205.1:0-3967 GCA_027072755.1 Campylobacterales bacterium
CGAAGCTCCCGCATTACGGCCTCTTTGACCACGGTTTCATCGAAGCTCTTGACGAATGTCCTCACACCCTTGCGCTCCATCGGAGGGGTGCGAAGCTCGCTGTAACCCTTGATCTTGCTGAGGGCCATATTTAGGCTTCTGGGTATCGGTGTGGCGCTCATGCTCAGCAGATGGACATTCGCGCTCATCAGTTTCAGCGCCTCTTTCTGTTTGACGCCGAACTTATGCTCTTCGTCTATTATGACAAGACCCGTTTTTTTGAACTTCGCACCAAGCAGCGCATGTGTTCCGATAAGAAGATCGAGCTCACCCTTCTCGGCACTCTGCAGAATCTGCCGCTTCTCTTTGGCGCTCGTGAAGCGGTCGAGTTTGGCGATACGCACTCCAAACGGCTCCAGCCTTGCACGGACACTCTTGAAGTGCTGGGCGCTAAGAAGCGTCGTGGGCACCACAAAGGCGCACTGGTAGCCCGACTTTACGACCGCCAGTATCGCGTTCATGGCCACTTCCGTCTTGCCGAAGCCGACATCCCCGCTGAGCAGCCGGTCCATCACGCGGCCGCTCGAAAGGTCTGCGAATATCTCCTCCACGGCTCTCTCTTGATCGAGAGTATATTCGAAACCGGCGGCCCGCCTGAACTCTATCAGCTCCGGGATCTGCGTATCTATCACGGCACCTTTTATAAGCATCCGCTTTGCCGACATGTTGACGATCTCCGAGGCGATCGCAAACAGACGCTCTTTGACTTTGGCTTTCAGCCTGCCGAAGCTTCCCTTGCCAAGCCTGTCGAGCACCGGCAGAGAGCCCCCTTCGGCTATATAGCGGTCGATCATGTCGAGGTTTTCGACCGGCAGCAGCAGGGTATCGTCGTTTTGGTAGGCAATATGTACGAAATCGCGCACGGCTCCCAGTACCTGGTGCGGTTCGATCCCTTTGAAGATGCCGACACCGTAGTTTTCGTGCACTACGTAGTCGCCCGGCTTCAGGTCGTCGAGCAGAATCGTCGGACGTTTGACGGCGCGCTTTCTAAACGGCTTGTTCAGAGATACGATGATGCTCTTTGGCGTCAGCAGATTGACGACACCTTCGTCCTTGACGATCTTCGCTTTCGCTATCTCTCTGATCGGGCTTCGCCTCACAAGCGCTTCGCTCGCCGCCACGATTACAAGCTCCCGGTCGGGGTAGTTCTCCGTAAGCAGGTCGACGTTTATCGGCTCTATGGTTTTCGACAGATCGCTTTGGGGAACGACAGGCAGGTCGAAACGCCCTTTCGCAAGCGCGTTTTCGGCATGTTCGTAGGCGAAAGAGACCTCGTCCGAGAGATCTTTGAGCATGAGTGCATCCATACCCTCCATCAGGTCGAGAGCCAGATCGTCCAGATACCACAGCCCCAAAGAGGTGGCATCTTTGACGAAGACGTCGCTCTCACTTTGCTCTATGCGGCGCAGGAGAGAGTTGAAATCATCTTTTTCCAGCGAAAAGAGAGCCGGAGCGATATCGATCCGCTCGACCTCGTCATCCCTGCTCGATTTCTGCGTCTCCACCTCGAAAGCTCTTATACTCTCTATCTCCGTATCGAAGAGGCTGATGCGCCACGGCTTTTCGTCTGCGGGAGAGAAGATATCTACGATATCTCCGCGAATCGAAACCTCACCCTTCTCCTCGACTACATCCACGAAGCTGTAGCCCCACGAATAGAGAAGCTCTTTGAGCTCCCGAAGCTCTATCTCATCGCCGAACGAGAGGCTTCTGGTTTTCATCAGTTCCGGTTTCGGAAGCGGATAGAGCAGCGTATGGAAAGGGGCTATGAGCATAGATTTTCGGCCGGAGTCGTAGTACTTTTTCAGAGCCGAATTTAGTGCGAAAAGCTCTTCGCGCCAGCTGCGCAGGTCTTCGCCGAAAGCGGCCCTGAAATCTGGCAGGGTTATACTCTCTATGCCGTTGAGTTTCGCGATAGTTGCGGCTGTATGCGCCTCTTTGTCGTTTTCGCAAACGATGATTTGAGGCCTCGAACCGCCGTTTAGATAGTCGTAAAGAGAGGCTTCAAACCCCATCTGCACCTTCCTTCGTTATTCTTATCGCCTCTATATCGCCGCGACAGTCGGCACCCTCGTAGAGTTCGAGCTCGATCGCCCAAATCTCCCCATGGACCGTACCGCTTATGTATACATCCCTGGCCTCAACCTTTCCGTGCACGACCCCCGAAGCCGTTACGATGATGTAGTTTTCGGCGATGACATCCCCTTCGACCTCTCCGTCTATGTGGACCCCTCCGCTGCTGAAGATGGAGCCTTCGACTCTCGTGCCGGGCGCGATGACGGCGGTATCGCCTGTGCCGCAATGTGACTTATCAGTGCGATGAAAGATTCCCATGGTACCTTTTTTACCTTTTTGAATATCGAGCTGTAGCTCTCTTTTTTCCATTTCAGGAACGGATACGGGTTGAGCGGGCGAGTAAGAAAGCGGATCTCGTAGTGCAGATGCGGAGCCGTACTCATTCCGCTGTTTCCGCTTATGCCCACCAGATCCCCTTTGATCAGCGTATCACCCGTACGCACGCTCACCTTTTTCAGATGGCCGTAGTATGTCTTGAAACCGAAACCGTGGTCTACTATGACGAGATTGCCGTATCCACTACGCTTGTGATATCCGGCATACTCCACGACCCCGTCGGCGGTGGTCCAGACCGGTTTTCTGTTCTTGGCCCGCAAATCTATGCCGGCATGAAACTCCCTGCCCCCTTTTATCGGGTGTTTTCTCCATCCGTATGCGCTCGTTACGCCGTGCATCGGAAGAGGAGCCCCGCTGGGTACTATCGAGAAGAGAAGGGCGATCTGGGCAGCCGAGAGGGTGACGTTTGCCAGCCTCGTCGAAGTCGAAAAGTCTTTCCCCGGCTTTTCACCTACAAAAACCTCGAGGTCGCTCAACCGGTCGCCCAGCCTCTCCAGCTCTTCCTGACGCTTTTCGATTCTCTCGTTAAGTACCGTTATGTTCCGCTCGAGGACCCTCTGCCGCAATTTCGCCTCTTCGTAGGCATCTTCGAGCCACATCATGTAAAAGTAGGCGGCTACTGCACCCGCGACCAGGGCAAAGAGCACTCCAAAGATAAGCCGTTTGACTATCTGGCCCAGCGTAAACTGCCTAAAGCCCTTAGTGTCGGTAACTGTGATCAGAATTTTATGCTTCATTGCGCTTCAAAAAAGCCTCCGCGACACAAAACGATCCGAATACCAGATAGTTTCGACTCTTGTCGACTTTTCTGAACTCTCGAACCTCTATACCGGCTTTTTCGGCGGCCTCGACTATCTTCACGGGCTTCATCGCCCTATCGTCCTCTATCTCTATCAGCTCCAGTGCAGATATATGCGGAGCGAATATATTCAAAATCTCCTCCACATCTTTATCCGCCAAAGCGTTATATACCAAAACGGGCCTAAGCGAGTCAAGTGCGTTCGCGACCGCTTCGGCCGCCATCGCGTTGTGGCCTACATCCAGAATTACGTTTTCGGTGATCTTTTCAAATCGTCCCGGTACCGAAACCTCTTCAAGTACCGACAGGTCACAGGGCTCTTCGAGAATCACCGATGCGGCGACATAGGCGGTAGCCGCGTTTTGTGCCAGAAAACCGGGCCATCCTCTCGCTTTGCAGATGGACTCTATGCTCTCTTTGTCGCTCTTTTCGAGCAGCTCTTCCGCAAAGAGGAGTTCGCATCCCTTTTCGGACGCTATCTTTCGCGCCAGCTCTTCCGCCTCTATATAGGGCTGCTTCGCGACAACGGCCCGCTTCGCCATGCTTCGCAGTTTTGTAGAGGCTATCTGTTCTATCGTATCGCCCAGAAAGGCCCGGTGGTCGAACCCGATAGGCGTGACTACGCTAAGCTCCCTTTCGACTACGGAGGTGGCATCGAACTCACCGCCCAGACCGGCTTCGAAAACCACGATATCCAGACCCTCGAATGCGACCAGT
>JALSXE010000206.1:0-3946 GCA_027072755.1 Campylobacterales bacterium
CCCTATAGGCCGCTATCCTCTTTTTTAGAAGGGCGATGAAGCCTTTTAGCATCCTGGGGGTTTCACCGTTGTCGTGGGCGTGGCGCATGAGATGCTTCAAAAGGGCGGTGCGATCCTTCATCGGCAGGTCGAGCCCCAGCTCTTTTCCTATCTCTACGATTTCGGTATTTGTAATGTATACACCGGAATAGAAGAGCGCCAGAAGCCGGCTCTCAACACTCTCGTATGCGTGAGTGAGGGTATCGGGATTCTGTTTCAAGCTTCACCTCTTCTTTTGATGTTTGCCTCGGCGGCCTTCGCTACATTCTCATCGCCGTCTTTTAGGAGCTTTTCAAGAACATCTTCGGGTGTAGAGGGGTTTTCCGCGACTCTCATGCGCACCATTTTGTCGGAGTCGTCCGCTAGTACGGCAAGGATTTTGGCCGGTACCGACGGATTGCCGGAGAGGCCGTCTCTTACGATCTTTTCGTCTGAGAATAGTTTCTGGAGTGTAGCGACCGGCGTATTCGGATTTGTCGCGGCCAGCGCCCTTACGAGGTTGACGCTGTCTTGCGCCAGCTTTTGCAATATATGGGCGGGCGTATGAGGGTTTTTCGCTACCGCCCAGCGGCTGCCCATATCTTCCGTCTCACTCAGTTTGATCAGAAGATCCTCCATTAGAGGATCTTTGCATCCGTCTCTATCGTATACCGATGTGCGCATACTGAGATTCATCGCGACCTGGCCTACGATCTCCATGTCGTCGGCAAACGCTTCGAAGATCTCTTTTACTCTCGTCAGCGGCAGTTCTCTATTTTTCAGCTCTTCGAGCGAACTCTCTCTATCCATATTATATAGTACTTTCATAGGGGATTGAAGCCGAAGTCTGCACCGGAAAGATGCCGTGTGCATTAGGGGCTGGAATTATGGTAGCAAAAAGGGTAGCGGTAGTCAACACCGCAGCATATAGTTTGAGAGTGAAAGGGCTTTGCCGGGTTCCGGACCGGTATTTCGGGTTATATAATCAGTTTAACTGCCGAAGCTATTCATGATAATTGGATATAGGCCGATATAGTTAGGACAAAGTCAGGCTTTAGAGATTTAAATGGAGCGATTCGACGCTTTTCAAGCTGACTTAAGAAATTAGTTTCTATAATGAATTGTTGTCGGTGAAACCCGAAAAATCGGTGCATTAGGCACTTTGAACAAAGACATAAGGAGTTATGATGAAGCAGTGGTTCAGGACACTTTGCTTTGCGGCTCTCTTTTTCGCGTCGGCGCTGCCGGCAGCGGAAAAGATTACGATTCAGCCCGAAGAGGCGATAAAGCTGATCGGGAAACCGGGCTACGTTTTCGTTAGCGGTGATAGTGAGACAGCCTTTGAAGGAGGCCATATAAAAGGGTCGCGAAATATGTACGCGCACCATCTGCACCATGCGGATCTGATGGGCAATATGGAGTGCGAGCCGCTCTACCAGTGCCCTGAGCATGCTGAGCACTACATTAGCAGCAAGGGGATAAAGAAGAGCGATACGATAATCGCCTACGACAACTGGAGAGGGCCGAACGCTACCGGAGTCTACAGCTTTTTCAAGTCTTACGGGCACAAAAAGGTATATATTCTCGACGGCGGACAGGACGGCATAAAGGCGCTCGATCCGAACCAGAAGATATACGACAGGCTCAAAAAGGAGAAGAGGGCCGTAAAAAAGGCGTACAAAAAGGCTAAAAAAGCGGGCGATAAGGCGAAGATGGCCGAGCTGAAAGCCAAGAAAAAAGAGATAGTCGCCCAGATGAAGCAGGTTGCCAAAAAGCTGCTCGTTCAGAGGGGCAAGGAGAAACAGTTCAAGCATACACACTATAAAATCAGTAAAAGCGATATAGATACTAGTGCCATTGCCGGGACCAAAGAGGTCTTCGATGCGATGCAGGATATTCTGAAAAACGGTAAAAAGAGCAGATTTGCCATTGTGGATGCGAGAGGGATGGTGGAGATCATCGGCGAGAGAAAGATGGATAACGTAGCGAGGGGCGGGCATATTCCCGGCTCTACCTTCATCGAGTGGAAAAAGGTGACCGATTTTAAGAGAAAGAAGAGTTTCCGTCCCCTCAAAGAGCTGGAGGAGACATTCAAGAAATACGGCATCACAAAAGACAAGACGATCTATGCCTACTGCCAGGTTGGTGCCGGGCGCGGTTCGGACATCGTAACCGCGCTGCAGATGCTCGGATACAAAAACGTGAAAGTCTATACAGGGGCGTGGGATACCTGGGGTAACAATATGAATCTGCCGATTCGACGATAAGGGAGAGTTAAAATGACGCAAAACATGAAACGAAGAGACTTTTTGAAATTTTCCGGCGTGACCGCCGCTTTGGTGGCGTCACAGGGTAGTTTGTTCGCAAAGACCGGTGTCATGAAGGTTGAGAACGGGAAAGAGAACTATCCAAACACCACATACACCGAAGAGATGTATCGTAATGAGTTCGATTTTACTCGCGGCAAGAAAGAGGAGACCGGGTTTGCGTACCACTGCGTAAACTGCCAGGGCAACTGCGCGTGGGAGGTCTGGTCGCACAACGGAGTGGTAACGCGCGAAAACCAGTCTGCTCGCTATCCATCTATAAATGCGAAGATACCAGATTTCAACCCGAGAGGGTGCAACAAAGGTGTCCAGCATTCACAGATAATGTACGAAAAAGACAGAATACTCTACCCTATGAAGCGTGTCGGAGAGCGCGGAGAGGGAAAGTGGAAGAGAATCAGCTGGGATGAGGCCGCGACGGAGGTGGCCGAAAAGATTTTCGATGTGATGACCGATCCGGAGCGTGGGCCCGGCAAACTTATGGTTCATGCAGGAACGGGGCTTCTGACCGAGGGGCGCCGAGGCGCTCCGCTGCGTTTTTCTACACAGCTGGGTGCGGTAAGAATATATCCGGCCTCATATCTGGGGGATATGTTCTCAGGTGCGGCTATAGCATACGGAGAGGGTAACGTAGGCGGAACCTACGACTTTATGTACAACGTGGACACTTCGATATTTTGGGGAGGGAACCCCTCCGTATCCAGGATTCCCGATGCCCACTTCGTATGGGAGGGCAAATACAACGGCGCGAAAGTCATCATCATAACCCCCGAGTTCAACGCCTCCGCAAAGTCGGCCGATCTCTGGATACCGATAAAGCCCGGCAGCGACAATATACTGGCGATGAGCGTCATTAACGTCATCTTGAACGAAAAGCTCTACAAGCCGGGCTTCATGAAGATATTTACAGATCTTCCGTTCCTTGTACGGCTCGACAACCGCAAGCTTCTCAGGCGATCCGATATGGAGCATGCCAAAAACGAAGAGGAGGAGGAGAAGTTCGAGGAGGAGTTTTATGCCATGAACTCCAGGACGGGTAAGCCGGCCCTGATGCCGGGAACAGAAGGGAGCGAGCACCATACACTGAGGCTTGACGAGTTCGGTATCGATCCGGAGCTCGAAGGCGAGTGGAGCGTGAAGACCCTCGATGGAGAGGTGAAGGTGACGACGGTCTTCGAGATGCTCAAAAAGTCGGCCGCAAACTTCGCACCGGAGAAGACCAAGGATATTACGGGCGTTCATCCGGACGTGGTTCGCGAGCTGGCATACGACATAGCCAAACCGAAGGTCGTGGCGATCACTACCGGGTTTTCGCTCAACAAATATTTCAACGGTGTCATGACCATCTGGAACATAGCATCGATATGCGGTCTGACAGGTCGCATGGGGCCGTATGGAGGCTTGAATACGGAAAACGAGTTCAGCCTAAGCGGCCTTGGGGCTCTCAGCGGATTCGGCGGGAAATATGCACCTCGGTTCGGCTCCGGATTTGTGGGTGAGTTTGTTTTCGGCGACGGAATGAAGACATTCGACAGATACTTCAGCGACGAAGATGTGCGTCGCGCCCAGAACGGAATGAGCAAAAAAGATTATATGGAGAT
>JALSXE010000207.1:0-15196 GCA_027072755.1 Campylobacterales bacterium
TGCAGTCGTCTCATGGTGCCCCGACCCGAATGCCAGTGCCGGATCGATCGAAATGTTTAGTTTGCCTTCCACCGGACTCTCCCAGCTCGGATGGATGTAAAAGCGCCCTATCTCGACCGGCCTGATAGACTCCCTGTAGAGAGCTATCCAGTCTTCGTTTCTCTTTTCGCTAAGCTCGATCCGAACCGAAACATCCTCCTTCAGCCTCTCAGTAAGTGCGGCGGCAAACTGCTCCGCACCCCACGCAATATCGTCGAGACGATCGTTTGAACGCAGTAGAAGACTCTTTTCACCTATCTCGATCGAATCTTCAAACAGAGTCTGAAGAAAGTCGAGAAACAGCTCCTGATGCGACGAAGGCGTCACCTTCAGTTCATGGTATGTCTCCTGCATCAGTCGTTAAGGCCGAGCACCGCTTCGAGCTTCTCTTTGAGAACCTGCGGAGTGAAAGGCTTGACGATGTAGTTGTTGACACCCGCTTTGAGCGCAGTGATCACCTCCGCTTTACCGCCCTCGGTAGTGACCATGATTATCGGAATATCCTCGAAAGCGGCGTCGGAACGGACCTTCTTGACAAGCTCCAGACCGTTCATGTTGGGCATGTTCCAGTCCGTAATCAACACCCCGATATCATCACGGTTTTGCTGCATCACCTCCCACGCCTGGGCGCCGTCTTCGGCCTCCAGCAGATCTTTGTATCCCAGCCGCCCCAGGGTGTTTTTTATAATCCTTCGCATTGTCGAACTGTCGTCTACTACCATTATTTTCAATGGGTATCCTTCATTGAATAGAATATGTTTTGCTCATTTTATCGTCTGGACTATTTAAATAAGATTAAGAATTTTTTTAACGACGGTGCAGAAGCGTGCCTGAACCTAAACCGATACGGCCCCGAAGGCCTCTTTCAGATCGAGAGTTCCTTCGTAAAAGGCTTTACCGACGATCACCCCGGCGACTTTTCCGGTCTCGAGAAGCGCTCTGATGTCACGCATATCGCGCACTCCGCCGCTCGCTATGGTGTCGACTCCCGAGGCTTCGGCTATAGAGACGGTAAAGGGGACGTTCACGCCGCTCAAAGTACCGTCACGCCCCACATCGGTGCAGATGATCGCCTCGACACCGCACTCGGCGAAAGCTTTGGCAAGATCGGTCGCTTTCATGCTGCTGACCTCCGCCCACCCCTCTACGGCCACATAGCCGTCGACGGCGTCTATTCCGACGGCTATAGGGTATCTGGCGGCCATCTTCTTCACGAAGTCCGGATCTTTTACGGCTATCGAACCCAGAATGAGTCTGTCGATTCCAAGGTCGAGATACCGTTTTATAGTCTCTTCATCACGAATCCCGCCGCCGAGCTCCATTTTAAGGTTGCAGTTTTTGCGAATCTTTTCGATCTGCTTCAGATTTTTCGGCTCTCCCGCGAATGCACCGTTTAGATCCACCAGGTGAAGCCACTTCGACCCCATCTCTTCGAACGCTTTAGCGAGCCGCCAGGGTTCGTCACTGTATATTTTCGCACTATCCATCAAACCCTTCGTCAGGCGGACGGCCTTTCCGTCTTTTAGGTCGATCGCAGGTAGTATTTCCAAACTGTTATCCTTTAAAACTCAACAAAATTTTTCAAAATTTTCAAACCGTTGTCGTGAGACTTCTCCGGATGCGGCTGTATCCCGAAAATGTTTCCGTTCTGAACGGCGCTTACAAAGCGGTAGCCGTACCAGCTCACTCCTATGACATACTCCTGCGCCGTGACGGCATGGTAGGAGTGGACGAAATAGAGGTAGAACTCGCCGGGAAGATCGGAAAATATCGGTGTAGGTTTCTGCACGAAAAGCTCGTTCCAGCCCATGTGGGGAATCTTGTGCGGGCTCTCGAAAAGGTTTGGATCGAAAGGCACCACTTCACCCGGAATGAGCCCCAAACCCTCATGCTTTCCGAATTCGCTGCTCCTTTCAAAAAGCAGCTGCATCCCGAGACAGATTCCAAGCATAGGCTTTCCGGATGCGGCAAACTCCGTCACCGCTTCGTCCATGCCCCTTTCGCGAAGATGCTCCATGGCGTCGCCGAAAGCCCCGACTCCCGGAAGCAGTATCCTGTCGAAAGCGGCGACCTCATGCGGATCGGAGACCACTTTCGAGTCGGCTCCTATTTTCGCAAGAGCGTTGCGAACACTTGCAAGATTCCCCATATTGTAATCGATTACCGCAACCGTCAAGACTCTTTCCTTATACTCCTGAGATAGAACGAAAGCCCCAGCAGAAGCATTGTAACGCCGCCTATCAGATATACCGCGTATTCAAGTTTTTCGGGGTCGATTATAGCGAATTTGAAGACGAGCATCAACGCTTCGATCGCCAGCGCTATGATGATCGATCCCAAAAATCTGATCATCGTCTTGTGTATCTCGTCGTGCTCGCCCCTCTTCTGTTCGCCGAGCACCTCCTCTTCGAATATCGCCTTTACGAGATCGAATATCGCCAGCGAGAGTGTCAGAAGAATCGTAGCTTCGAACATCTCCTTTACATCGATATGGATGAAGTTGAAACCGTATGTCAGAAAGCTCTTGATTCCGTTGAGAAAGAGCAGAAGGGCTACCGCCAAAAGAGAGACGGAGAACATCGCATAACCCACTTTAGAAAATCTGCCGAAGAGCGTCTCCGCGGATGCCGGGTGTACCATCTTCAGCAGTTTGTCCAGCGGTATATCGGCACATACGACATACTGCAGTTGCCCTCTGTCGTTGTAGACCGGGTAGGCGGCCGTGACCACCAGTGTGCCGCCTATTTTAGACGGGTACGGATCTGTCAATATACACCTTTTCTCCCTGACGGCCCTGTAGTAGTAGGCGCGCATCGCCCTGTTCTCACCCTCGCCGGTACGATACGCCTGTATCCGGCTTATATTGTTGGCTATCTGTCTACCCTTCGGGTCGAGCACATAGAGCGTATCGATCTCTCTAACCTCTTTTTTTATCTTCTTCAGAGCCGCCATAATCGTATCGAGCGTAACTTCCGGCGTTCTGTTGGGAATATTCCTCGAAAGCAGGTAGCATAGATATGCCCTCGCCTTCGGTCGTACCTCGGAGTACTGCTGAATCTCTTTTATCTGCAAGATCTCTTCCTTTTTTAATTACCTGATATTACGCAAATTCCGGGCCAAGCCCGCAATTCGGCAGGGGGTGAGCGGCCCTACAACCCCCTAAAGCTTCGAAATATCAGATTTCGAGATGATTTTACGCTTTTTGCGTAAAACATTCATGTTACGCAAATTCCGGGCCAAGCCCGCAATTCGGCAGGGCCTGGACGGCCCTACAACCCCCTAAAGCTTCGAAATATCAGATTTCGAGATGATTTTACGCTTTTTGCGTAAAATCAGTATTTGAAATTGTAGCGCAAAAGTTCTTTATCAACTGTTTTGAGCGACGAGAGAAAAACAGCGTTATCACAGGAAATCTATAAATTGCGAAAAAGATGCTAAATGTAAACCTCTATAATGCCGATTATAGTACCTGAAAGCGAAAGAGAAACCGCTGCATACATTACCGTTTTCCTACCTGAAAAAGTGGCAACACCCCTGTATTGCATAATTTATAGTTATCATTTTTACTCAAATAGATATGTTTTATTTATTATTAAAGAATATGCTCCTATAATTGGAACGGTTCGAATCAAATTTCAGCAGGAGCAAACAATGAAGACAAGACAAAGAGAGATAAGTGTAGTTGCCAGCGCACTGCTGGCAGGCTCCATACTCTTCAGCGGATGCGGAGGCGGCGGAAGCACACCTGCCGTCACCGCGGCAAGCGTTACGATAACCGGAAAGGCGGTGGACGAACTGATCCTAAACGGTGTCGTAGAGGTACATAAGGGCAGCGCCGCAGGCGCGGTCATAGGCAGAGGCAGAACCGACAGCAGCAACGGTACATATACGATCGATCTCGACGGCTACAAAGGCGTTACGGTTGTAAAGGTCACATGCGATTCAAATTCTACTCTCTACTACCCCGACACCAACAAGACAGCCGCCTGTCCGAGCGATACGAAGCTCTTCTCGGCGGCTGATGTGAAGGAGGGAAATGTTACGGTAAATATTGCTCCCTCCACCCATATCATGTATATGATGGCTACACAGGGGGATCCGAATGCTACAATCGACGGTCAGAAGCTTGAAGAGGCACGCGTAGCCGCCGCTCAGATATTCGGTACCGATCCCATCTCTTCGGATCCGACCGAAGGAATATACGCAAAGGTTGTAGAGGCGTTCCACAAAGCGGCAGAGGATGCCAACCGCTCGATTCAGGATGTTGTGGAAGATATAGCCGAAGATGCGGCCGACGGGATTTTGGGTGACGACAATAACGTCACGGATATTCTTGCACAGAAGATGCAGGAGAACAATGTAACGACCCCGTTTGTAGAAGCCGCGGAAAACAACGAAACATTTACTCCGGAAGTACCGGACGATGCCGGTACTGTTGATGACGTACAGGCTGCAAAAGAGTTTTTCCAAAACCTGCGCACCCAGGGAGACAATCTCTTTAAAGATGGAGGCCTCTTCGATACCGAAGCGAAAGGCATGGAGTCTGTAGTTGAAAATGTGACTCTAAACGGTGACCTTGCGGGTAGGATTCTCGGAAATCTGCTCGATGCCGTAGGCGAAGGAATAGATAATAACCTGACCGAGGTAAATACCAATCTGGTCACGCTCACAAACGCTAGCAGGGATGCAAACCTGACAAGAGCCGACCTCAACTCAAGTGTATGGAATTATGTAATAACAGACACTGTAAGCGGAGCCTCTTCTACGGTAGGAAACGGAACGATTACACTCCCGGCGGCCGATCCGTCAAAAATAGATCCGAATAGCTTCACGACCCTTACTGCGGCCTTCGACGGAACCATTCCCGCGACGATGCTCTACGAAGCGAATCAGACCCTGCAGACCCTGCAGGCCAACGCCGCCCTCACAAAAACAACCGACGGAGCGCATCTTGAGGTCAGTGACATAAACCTCTCTACGGCCGACGGCACCATGGTTGGAATCAAAGGTTTCAAAGCGGATGTCGGATACGACTACAACGCCTCCGACCAAAACGATTCGTTCCGACTCAACTACGTGAAGCTGAACGAAATCACGCTCAACGGCGCACTCGACAGCAACTACACGGCATCCGCCACTCTAAAAGTGGGCTACACGATGAACTCCTCTCTTGCTACAAACGGCGGCTTTACCGAGGTCTACACGACAGAAGTGGGCGGACATGTAGGATGCTACAACCAATCCGACGGTACCTATGTCGACTACGCCAACAGCACTTTTGACGTAAATATGAGTGACGGTTCCGGCTATCTCGTGAACACGGACGGCAACGGAAATTTCGATGAAACCATTGACGGGAAAGAGTATTACTACGATGACTTCATCAATGCTTCGGTCACGTTCAACGGTACATGCTCCAACGGCGCCGTTCCGAATATAGACAACATGTGGGTAGATACTTCAAGCGATATGAAAGTAGGAAACAGCGGATACATTCCCAACAGCATGACTCTCAACGGTATGATCAAAAATGTCCAGACAGAGACCGAGCTTGACGGAACATTCGGAGTCAACCTTATGAATGCGGCAGATATGAACCTGAGCGACATGGATCATGTGGAAGACAATCCGCACCTAAAAGTGACCGCAAGCGGAACCCTGAAGCGGGCAGGACTCGACGACATGAGTCTGAACCTTCAACTCGAATACACACCCGACACGAATATGACAGATGCAAGTCTGGCATATGTATACGGCTCAATGACTGTAAATGCGGTCTCTCATGTCAGTGATGACGGTGATGGAAACGTTACTGTCACAAGCGGAAACGGTCTCTCCATAACCGTTGTACTCAACGATGATGAGATCGACTACAACGCTACGACACCTCTGATGAAAGACGGTAAAGAGGTAGGTCGCCTCGACAACGGAACAGGAGTTCCAAGAATCAAGTATATAGACGGATCTTTCGAATCGCTTCCGTAAAAGAGCGAAATTGCGAAAACTCCTAATTCTCGGCATCCCGCTTCTGCTCACAAAAGCGGGAGCCGGTCTCTTCACTTTTTTTGACCCCATAAACTCGGACAGGTCAACTGCCGCTTCCGCAAATATAGAGGCGTTTGTCGCAGACGATCCGGTCTCGCTCGGCGACCTTCTTGACAAATGGCACGGCGAATTCCACCCCAAAAGCGGAATGAATCTTGCAGTCGACGATATGAGAGTCGACATAGGCGGCTCTTCCAAAAAGTGGGGATATCTGGGTTATACATACAGGCACCAGTCGTTTACCGCAGCAAGCAGCGATACGGTAGAGCTTGCGTGGCGGCAGCTAAACGACATAGGCTTCACGCCCGGAAGAGTCTATAATCTCGATATCTCCATCGAAGGATTCGAAGCCGACGGCATCGTCTGCGCCAAAAGTTTCGAACTCCTAAACAGCGCCGAAGAGTCTCTGAAGATAGGAGTGGGCATAGAGCTGCTAAGAGGCCGCAATATGCAGGATGGCAATCTAAACGGGTATGCTGTGGCAAACTCTTCGAAAGATTACGACTTCAGTGCGGTATCGGACTACCGCTATACGGAAAACTACCTCTACAAACTGGATGTAGAGAGGGCCGAAGGTTTCGGCTACACTACACATTTGGGCCTGAGTTTCCGCCATAAAAACGTCGCCCTGCATCTTCTGGCAAATGACATATACAGCGAAATAGAGTGGAAAAGACTTCCATACAGCTATGTAGTCATGAACTCTTCCAACAAATCGTATGACGAAAACGGTTTTGTCGTCTACAATCCGACCGTTTCAGGCATAGAGAAATATATAGACTACTCCCAAAAGCTATATGCAAAATATAGAGCGGAGGGAAGACTTACAACCAAAGAGAATACACTCTTTACAGCCGGCAGTGACTATGTCAAGGGGTTATGGTTTCCATACGCAGAGATCTCCCATCTGTTTAGAAACGGGATCAAAACAGCTATTTCGTATGAAAGCCGATTCAAAAGCGTAGGAGTCGATATCTCCTACAGCGGTCTCCGCCTTCTGTTGAGAGGAAATGATCTAAACGATCCATCCGCGCTTGGAGTCTCCCTGTCGTACACCATACCCTTTTGACTTCTATAATCTACAAAAACCACAGTAGCGCTTCACGATAGAGACTCCATAAAAAATTCCCGACGAAACACCCTCAAATTGAAGCCCCACAGTGCACTTTTTGCACTTGGCATAGGCATCGGTTAATAAATAGTTAACAGATATCTGTTAAAGTTCTGGTTTAACTTTAATTTCAGGAGTAAAAGAATGAAAAGAGTCTTACTGCTCTCCGGCCTGGCTCTGTTTTCTTCGATCGCTGCGGCTGAAGATATCACACTCGATACGGTGGAGGTGGAGTCTTCGACAATCGAAGATATGGCCTCCAACCCGAAAACAGAGGTATCGACGGTAAATGTCATAGATGAGCAGACATACGAGATCATAGATCCGAAAAACATCGACGAAGCTCTGCGTACGATACCGGGCATTACTGCCGATGTACGCTCCGGTGATACGGTAGAGATACATATACGCGGGGGCAACCAGCAGGAGTTCATGTGGGAAGATACAGGTGTAGCCGTCGTTATCGACGGGGTTCCCGTACTCCAAAACGGCGGGAAAGTGAAATTCAACCTCGACAATATCGAAAGCATCAAAGTCATAAAGGGGGGTGCTTCCTATCTATTCGGTCCCAACGCCATGGCCGGTGCCGTGATCATCACCACCAAAAAACCCAAAGGCAGTAAGAGCGTTACCGTAAGTGCAGACTATGGAACGTTTGCCTATCAAAACTATATGGCTACTCTGAATCATGCGACAGAGCAGTACGCTTTGATACTCAACGGAAGCTATCGTTACACGAACGGTTACTGGGACATGACCGAAAACTGGACAGGTTCAGGGAACGGTAAGCTTACCTGGTTCCTCGACGATTCGAGCGATATAACGTTCGGGGCCGAATATACGAAAAAGTTTGAGGAGAGCTCACGCGGAAGCGTCACCGGTGTCACCAACGCACAGATAGACCCCACGGGAGCCAGCGACAACGATCTTCCATACAATCACGACTACGACTCTGATATTCAAAAATACTTTGTAACCTACAACAAAGACCTCTCCGATACAAACAATTTGATGGTAAACGGATACTACTATGCGGACAAATACGCATACGAATCTTCCCCGCAAGATTTGAACGGCGACAGAACAGATGACGATTGGACCCGTGACAACAATGAAGATATCTATCAGTACGGCTTGAAATCAGAGTATCGCGGAGTTTACCAAAAGCTGGGTTATATGCTTGGGCTCGATATCGGTCAGAGAAAGCTCGAAGACTACTGGATAAGAACCATAAGCTATTCATCAAGTAGAGGAACATATTATGCCGGCGAATTTAGCAGCGACGACACCACTGAAGATCGTTTCGGTCTATACGCCGAAACCAAACTGATGGTCACAGATGCGTTGGCTTTCATTCTAAACGGCCGCTACGACTATGAAAACTATCAGCTCGACTCACTCAACAGGGACTATAACGGAACGGTCTGGTCGACCGGTTCGATCTCTCGTGAAGACTCTTTTACCAATGGATCGTACCGTGTCGGTTTGGCGTATCAACTCGACGATACGACAACTCTCTACACCAACGTATCGACCGGATTCAGAAATCCTCGTGTCTATGAGCTCTATGCATACGATTTTGATCCGGATCGATATAGCCGGAACAACCCCGATATCAAAACGGAAAAGACCTACAACTACGAAGTAGGCGTGAGGGGAAGCCGCACTATTTTTGAAAATAGCGTTCGCTATGAATTTTCCGTATATCAGCTGGATACCAAGGATATAATCGCCAAAAACGCCGGTACCTACTACAGCAACGGCGATGTCTATTTTGACAATGTCGGAAACGCCAGGAATCGCGGAGTAGAACTCTCTCTAAATACGGATCGAAACAAAAATCTCTATTTCGATCTCGCATATACCTACCTATACGCCAAATATACCTCCCACGACCCTTTTACAGTGGATTTGGCTCCGACCTACAGATCGACGGGAGATGTAACATACGATATCAGCAACAACGTATTGCCGCGAACACCCAAACATAAGTTCGACCTCTATACCTACATCCGCATCCCCACGGCACCGGAATGGATGATTGTCGCAGAAAACTACGGACAGTCTGGATACTACGCGGATGAGACCAACCTTGTCGAGATGCCCGGCTACGGCATAATGAATCTTCAGCTTCGCTATAACTCCAAAATTCACGGCAATCCGTTCGAGTTTTACGTGCGATGCGACAACATTACCGACAGGCAGTACTACAGAACCGTATATCTCTTCTCCGACAGAAACAATGACGGCAAACTCGATGCGGAAGATGCCAGTATTACGGTCGATCCCGGTCGCGTCTACTACGTCGGTATGAAATACAGATTCTAAGAGAGGCGGCTGCTTGGAAGCTGTTTCGTTCATATCCGTCTTTTTGATGGGAGTAGCTTACGGGTCGAGTGCCTGTATGCTCTCCTGTTCACCGATATTGGCGCCTCTTCTTGTCCACAATTCCGGATCGCTTGGGGAGTCGATGCGAATAGTTACCATATTTAGCACAGGACGCATCGTCTCATACATTTTTATCGCAACGACGGCATCGTTTGCAGCGGCCGGTATTCGATCAGCCTTGGCAGATCCCGAAGGCGCCCGACTTCTGATGGGAACGGTCATGGTCGTTACGGCGCTCTGGCTTATATTCCGGCAGTTTTACAGCACACGGCACCGCTGCGGTGCGGCGGCCATCTTTGCCCGATTCGGCCGGATAGGGCCGGGCACAGCTTTTGCGATGGGAATGCTTCTGTCGCTAAATCTCTGTACTCCGCTACTTTCACTGGTATCTGTCGCAGCGGCCGGTGGATCGACCCTGAAGGGAGCGATCTTCGGACTGGCATTCGGCCTCGGTACGGTACTGGTCTCGCTCTTTTTCTACGGCTTCATTCTGGCCTCCATCACAAAAGAGCTGCTGATTCAGTTCAAAAGACAGAAAACCTATATAGAAACCGCTGCATCACTGCTTCTGCTTCTGGCAGGGATGATGGTTGCGACCGGTCATCTGACACTTTAAGGAGAATAGAATGGTCCACTATATCAAACGGGCAGGAAACGACCTCTTCAAAAACCGTTTCTTCCGTTTCATCTTTAAAAACAAACGGTTCGTTTTCGTTCTGCGCACAATGGTCGCACTCCTCTTTTTCTACGCCATATTCATGGGCTTTTACGATACTTCAAAAGAGAACATTTTCACAACTGCCCTCTTCTGGGGTATCTTTTGGCCCTTTTTTATAGTAACTACCCTGCCTACATTCGGACGTATCTTCTGCGGTATCTGCCCCCACGGTTTTCTGGGCAAGTATATCACCCGCTACGGAATGAAAAAGAGTATGCCCAAATGGATGCAGAACCGTTTTATCGGTATCATGCTCCTGTTTCTTGGCTGGTGGGGCATCTACTACGCCTTCCCCGGCGTTTACCGGACCCCGCTGGGAACGGCCCTGCTGTTCGGCGTCATGACGCTCGTTGCATTCGTACTCTACTATCTCTACAAAGATATGAGCTACTGTAAATATATCTGCCCCATAGGCACGGCTCTGCGCGGGTACGGCAAGCTCTCGTTCACATGGTTCGGCTCGTACGGCTCCGCCTGTGGGGAGTGCAAAACCTTCGACTGCGCCAAATCGTGCCCCTACGGACTCAGCCCATTCAACTTCAACAGGAAAAACTCTATGGACGACTGTACGCTTTGTATGGAGTGTACACACGCCTGTGAAGCGATCAATTTCAAATTCGTCCCGCCGGGATACGCCATATATCGTAAATTCAAAACGCTAAAGGCGGAAGTATGGGTCTATATCCTGATTCTTGCCGCCATTCCGATCTCTATGGCCTTTCACCACGGTCTCGGACGAAGCAACATCGCCGACCATATGCTCTGGGTCAAGACGGCGAACTTCTTCGAAGGCTTCATCGATTTCGGCCACATAAATGCCGTCGGGCTCTTTGCCTTCCTGTATGCAACGCTCTTCACCGTCGCTGCCGCCGTAACCGGCATGTGGATCGCATCGAAAATTCTCAAAAAAGATTTCAACAGCGTCTTCTATACGCTCGGTTACGCCTTCGCTCCGCTATTTATCTTGGCGTCGATGGCACATGCATGGGAGTACTTCTTCACCGGCAACTCGGCACGTATCGTCGAAGGCCTGGCCTGGGGGTTCGGAATAGACGTCGACGTCGAACCGCTTGCAAAACGCGGTGATACGTGGCTGCAGGTGTTCCACCTGTTCCGATGGCTGGCCGTCGTATGGGCACTCTATATCCTCTACCGGCGAATGGCCTTTATAGAGAGTTCAAAAATTCGTAAAACGGCGGCATACCCGTTTGCGGCAATGTTGATTCTCTTCTTTGTCGGTGTCAATCTCTACAGGGATCACGCAATAGACACATATGGCCGAAAAGCGCGCCACGCTCACGGCTCGCATCAAGGCGGAAACAGCGCCGTGACACATCGCCACGATGCCAAAATTCCTCAAATAGAAGTGGGCGTAGACGATACGGTGTGGCTGAGTGACCGTATGCCGCGCCCGGCACATGCCCGCGGCGGCCGGCAGGGTATGAATCGCGGACGAAACGGAATCCCTTCCCGCAAAGTCTACCTCGTCGGCAACGACCTCCTGCAGCCGGCCTGTGTTGCCGATGCACACGGATCCTTTTATGTTGTAGATACGGAAAACAGGACCGAAAAGGTCTCACCCAAAAAGCGCGGATGTATTGCGGTATCTTTCCAGATGCCGAAAAACGGCTATTATAAAGTCTACTATGTAGATGAAGCGAGAGAGGGGGAAGAGCGCTTCGTCCGTGTCGCAAAATATGAGTTCAAGCGGTTCGACCACAGCCGGGAAGAGTACAACCGCCAAAAGATGCGCGCAAAAACCGTCGATGCAGTCCCGTTCGACATACTTCGGCTGCGTCCGAAGGATGAAACCTTCTACTCCCGTCCGGTAACGGGTGACAAAATGAGATTCAGGGTGCTTCTTCACGGCCGACCCGTCACCGGCGCAAAGGTTACTTTCACGACGCAGTTTGGATGGATGAAGAGAGTCGTTACCGATAAAGACGGAATTGCAAGCTTCACCCTCATCAAAGACTACTATCCGGAGTGGAATAGATTCAATAAAAGGTTTCGCGAAAGGTTTGTCATAGAAGCGGAGTACGAGAAAGGAGGCACCAGATACAAAATTACACAATCGGGAGTCTACGGACGCTCGAAAAGCGAATATCAGTCGAGCGCCTACGGCCTGCTGCTGACCATACTCCTTCTAATCGCGATCGGGGGCGGCGTGGCACTATACCGCTATCGTACCAGAAAACCGTTCAAAGAGGTGGTTATAGATGATCATAAATGACCTGCTGCGAAAGATCGACCGGGCCGATATCAGGAAGTTCCGATTCTGGATTCAGCTCTTCTTCTTCATTATCTTCGTCTACGGCGGCTATCTGGCGATCGACCTGGGACGCGAGATTCCGGTCTTCTCTTGCGGTTATGACCGGGAGGCGGGAGGCGTATGCTACTTCATGCCGCTGCAGCACCAGCTGGCCAGACCGTGGGATAGGCTCTTCAGTATTGCGAGCATCGGTGTATTGACGGCTTTTTTGACTTTTCTGCTCTGGTTTATTGTTTTCAACAAAGCCTGGTGCGGCTACGCATGCCCGCTCGGAACGGCCCAGGACTGGATAACGGCACTGCGAAAACGGCTGCGCATTCCCTACAGCGAATATAGCGAAAGCAACTACAAATTTCTAAAAAAGATCAAATATATCTTTCTGGTCATAGTAGTCATCTTTCCCCTTCTTGTCGGTGCGGGGCTGCTGGATGGAGAGTGGCGTGCCGCTTTTTGCAAAATGTGTCCCGGCCGTCTTATCACCCCGATGTTTGTAGGAGACTTCAGCCAGTGGTACATCGACTTCTCTTCCGATACGGCAATTTTTCTCACCGGCTTCGGCATCGCGTTTACCGCACTCTTTATCGTCGGTTCGTTCGTAAAAAAGCGTTTTTTCTGTTTCTACTGCCCAATGAGTGCCATGCACTACATATTCAGCCCGTTCGCGTTTTTGAGGCTCAAAAAAGAGGGTGACAAATGCACCAGATGCGGCGACTGCTACCGCGTCTGCGACATGCAGATTTTCGATATAGCCGACGATGTAAAAAGCAAAAACATACTGCGGGATGACTGCATTTTGTGCCTGAAGTGCATAGCAGCCTGCCCGGAGGAGGATGCACTCCATCTGGATATCGTAAACATGGCGATTTTCAGATCCACAAAAGATGGTTTCGCCAAACGGATGGGACTTCAGGATAAGGATCTTTTCGATGAGAGATAAAAGAGCTGAAAAACCTGACCGAAACCTAAAAACGGAAGCACCGGAAAAGGTACAAAAACGGAAGCACCGTATCGAAGATCCAAAAGCTCGCCACCGGCGGCACGAAGCGATGGAGGCCATGCAGATGCTAGACCATCTGCGCCACGACTTCGCAAGCCCGCTCAAATCTATGGACTACTTCTACGATCTGTTTGAACGGGTATACTGCAACGCAGAGATCCTGCACGAAGACAAGCCACTGGTCGGAACCCTCTGCATCCAGATCCCCTATGAAATCATATATGCGATGGATGCCGTGCCGGTGAGGCTCTGCAACGGATTTCATACGAACGAACAGAGCGGCGGAGAGTTCATGCCGGCAAAATCTTGCTCTCTGGTCAAGGCAACGCTTGGGATGCTGCAACAAAGAGATCTCCCTGCTGTGGAGAAGATGGACTTTCTCGTCCATCCGACTACCTGCGACCAGAAAACAAAAGCGATCAGCCTTATCGAAGAGATGGAGTACGATGTCTACCATATGGAATTCCCCCGGGTCAAAGAGAGCGAAGAGAGCCGTGAATATTGGCGTAGAACCGTACGCAAGTTTACAAAAGATCTCTCAAATGAGCTTGGCAGGAAGATTACGCGAAAAAGCCTCAAAAAAGCTATCAGAAAAGTTGGACGCGCACAGCTTGCATACCATCGCCTGAATGAACTGCGAAAGCTCGACCCGGTCCCAATTTTGGGAAAGGATCTCTTTCTGATAACCAACGCCTTCTTTTTCGACGACATCGAGCGCTGGACCGAAATGACACTCAAAGTCTGCGAGGAGGTTGAAGCCCGTGCGAAAGATGGGTTCAATGCCGCCGGCAAAAGATCGCCGAGGATTCTCTATACCGGCTCTCCGCCGATCTTTCCCAACCTGAAGCTCCCATACATGATTGAGCAGGCCGATGCGGTAATCGTGGCCGACGAGAGCTGTTCGGCCAACCGTCTCTTCAACGATATGGTTTCGGTAGACGAGTGGTTCATGTACGACATGGTCGATGCTGTAGCGGACCGCTACCTCAAAGGTTGCACATGCCCAATCTTCACCAAAAACGAAGATAGAAAACGGCGCCTGAGGGAGCTGTGCGAACAATACGATGTCGACGGCGTCGTCTACCAGTCCTTCGCCGGATGCCAGGTCTACGAAATGGAACAGCGAAGCATTCAGCAGGAGATGGAAAAACTCGGTATTCCGATGCTCTACGTCGAAACAGACTACAGCCCCGGACAGGGCGGACAGCTTTCAACCCGCATCGAAGCCTTCGTAGAATCGCTCAAAGTACGCAAACGACGTAAAAACCATCAAATGCAAGGAGAGGGGTGATGCACTACTTCGCAGGTATCGATATCGGTTCGACCGCCATCAAAATCGTTCTCGTCGACGAAAACGAATCGATAGTCGGCCAGAGGGTCTCAGGAAGCGGCAGTATGTTCTACAAATACGCAAAAGAGAGTCTTGAGCAGCTTACCAAAGATATCGGAATTTCACTCGATGATATCGCCTATATCGTCTCGACCGGATACGGGCGCAAACTTTTCAAAGAGGCGGACGAAACAATCAGTGAAATTACGGCCAACGCCATCGGCGCACGCAAAGCGGGTGAAAAGTTCGGAACCATCCGAACCGTCATAAACATCGGCGGTCAGGACTCCAAGGCT
>JALSXE010000208.1:0-3899 GCA_027072755.1 Campylobacterales bacterium
AAGGTTGCCTACACGAAGATCCTGGAGCGCGATAGATGTCTTTGCGCTAAGCAGCCTCAAAACCAGCTGCTCGGCCGGCATCTCGAGAGAGAAGAAGGCGACACCGTCACCCTTTTCAAGGGCTTTAAGAGCCATGTTGAGCGTGAAAGTCGTTTTTCCCATCGACGGTCTTGCCGCCACGATGACGAGATCTCCTTCACCGAATCCGGAGGTCATCCTGTTGAGCTCTTTGAAGCCGGTATCGACCCCTATGAGCATCGAATTGCCGCGCTCTTTCATCTTTCTTATGTACTCTACGGTACTCAGGGCCATCTCTTCGCTCTCGCGGAAATCCTGCGTCGAGCCCTCTGAGGTGATGGAGTATAGTTTCGACTCCACGGCGTCCATTACGTCGGCCGCAGGCATATCCTCCTCTACGGTCAGCTTCTTGATCTCGGTAGCCAGCCCAACAAGTGCGCGCTTTTGCGACTTCGCCTTGATCTCTTTGATGTAGGCCTTCGTATTAGAGAGCGGATTCGCACCCAAAATATCCAGAAAAGCAACTTCATCAAACTGCTTTTTGGAACTCAGCCTCTCTCTGAGAAACTCTTCGTCTATCGGCATATCGTCCCTGAAAAGCTCCTCCATCGCTACAAACAGTTTCTGGTGAAACGGATGGTAGAAATCTTCCGGTTTAAGCTGCGAAGCTATCTCTTCATACTCGGCGGGATCGAATATGATCGTACTCAAAACGGCACGTTCGATATTCAGGTTATACAGGTGCTCTTCCATTATCTCAATATACCTCTTTACGATGCCCGATTCGGACAATCAATATTATCAAAACATCATCTTTACGCTGATAAACAACGCGATAATCTCCGACTCTGAGTCTGTAAAGACCTTTATACTCTTTCCCTTTTAAAGCCTTGATCCTATTTTTCAGCCTATCGGGATCTTTTGCAAGAATCTCGATCTTCTCTTTGATGAGCAGGAGGAAAGGTTTTTCAACACCGACAAGATCTTTTATCGCACTTTTTTCATATACGACGCTGTACATCTATTCCTATTCCAGGCCGAGCGCTCTATATACCTCTTCCGCCGAAACCGTTTCGCTTCTGCCTTCATCCACCTCTTTAAGGCGCTTTTCGGCAATCGCGACATCGATGTAGTCGTAATACATCGTCAACGCCTTTTCGACAATATGACTCTTCTTCTCACCCAGTTCTTCGGCAACGACATTCAGTTCGTCGATCACCGCTTTGTCGATTGTAAAAGTGGAGCGTATCTTTTGCATCTTCCGCCTTTTATATGAATAATCGTATGAACAATTATATCATATCTACTCGCTCTTCTCGGCCATCTTTTCGACTTCCTGCAAAAATCTCTCCACCAGCTCCTTTTCGGGAAGTTTCGCGACCACCTCCCCTTTTACCATGACCAGACCGCTCCCCTTGCCGTAGGCTATGGCTACATCGGCGCTTTTGGCCTCTCCTATGGCGTTTACGACGCACCCCATGACCGAGACGTTGAGAGGCTTTTTGATATGTTTGGTCTTCTCCTCCACCTCCGCCACGGCCTTGACGAGATCCGCCTCTATTCGCCCGCAGGTGGGGCACGATATGATGTTGAGTCCCTCTTTCGCCACACCGCTGTCTTTGAGTATGGCACGTGCGACCTCTATCTCTTTTTCGAGCTCTCCGGTAATCGAGACTCTCATCGTGTCGCCTATTCCCTCGAGCAGCAGGGTTCCCAGCCCTATCGCGCTCTTTATCGTGGCGTGAAATACGGTTCCCGCTTCGGTTACTCCGAGGTGAAAAGGGTACTCCACCATCGGCCGAAGCGTTCTGTATGCCTCCACGGTGCGCTCCACATCGCTCGCCTTCATCGAGACTTTTATGTTAGTAAAGCCCAGATCTTCGAGAAACTTTATGTTGTAGAGAGCCGACTCCACCATCCCTTTCGCCGTCTGGCCGTAGCGCTCCTCGAACCGCTTCTCCAAAGAGCCGCAGTTGACCCCTATGCGTATCGGTATATCGCGCTCCGTACACGCTTTTACGACCTCTTTGACGCGCTCTTTTTCACCTATGTTTCCCGGGTTTATGCGTATGCAGTCGACCGATTCGGCCGCTATCAGCGCCAGGCGGTAGTTGAAGTGTATATCGGCCACAAGCGGCAAAGAGGTGCGCTCTCGTATCTCTTTCAGGGCATCGGCATCCTCGTAGTCCGGCACGGCCACCCTGACTATATCTGCACCGGCGAAATGGAGGCGGTTTATCTGCTCCACCGTCGCCTCCACGTCCGCCGTGCGCGAATATGTCATCGACTGTACCGAAATCGGCGCATCGCCGCCGATCGGTACGTTCCCTACGAATATCTGTTTTGTCGGGTATCTTTTTATCATGATGGAGATTTTAGCGAAACCGCCGGCTATCTACGCCAGATCTTTGAAAAATCGAAAGGTATGGTGCATCTTGAAAGGCTGAATGTATACTTCTCATCTTTGAAGTCGTCCACCTTCACATAATTTCCCGATTCGCTCAGACGGTAGAGCTTTACCGTTCGCCTCTTCGGATATACCAGTCCGTAGTAGCCGACGCCCTCCCTCCTATAGAGCTCCATCTTGACCGTTTCGTCACGACGTATAGTGGACTCAGACACGATTTCAAAGATGATTTCGGGAGTTCTGTCTACCGTCTCGTCGACAGGTTTGCACAACAGAAGAACGTCCGGGCGCACTATTGTGTCGTCGGAGATCTCGTAGTCCACATCCTGCACCGCTTCACAATCTGTGCACCCATGCGAGGCTATACCGTTTTCAAGCTGCATAGCTATTTTAAGCGACACCCGCTGACGGGTCACGGAGGGAGCCGGCGACATAGCGTAGGGACGCCCCTCTATCAGCTCCCACTCCCCTTCCCAGCGCAGGTAGTCCTTTTTTGTATAGTGTTCCTCGTAGTGCAAAGCTTCCATAAGTTCGATTATACCACATTCAGGCAAAATCGACCGGGTCCATATCCACCTCGAAACTGCCGTCGTCCACCGCCTTTACGGTCCGCAAAATATCGCCGCGTTTTCGGCCTCTGAGCAGAATGTTGAAACGGTATTTTCCCGCGATCTTTTCGATGGGCGCCCTTCCGGCACCGACTATCTCGACCCTCTCGAAACGCTCTATGGCGCTTTTGACTTTAGATACACTTTCCTCGCATTTTCGCTCATCTTTAGATGCGAAAAGGAGCCTGCACAGATGCATGGATGGCGGGTAGAGATCCTCCCTGAAACGCAGCTCCTCTCTTAGAAACTTCTCGTAGTCGCCTATATATTCGGCGAAAAACTCCGGCTGATTTGTCTGCACCATCACCGTCGCCTCCCTGGCGCGCCCGGCACGCCCGGCGATCTGAAAGAAGAGCGATAGGGCCCTCTCTCTTGCCCTGTAGTCGGGAAGTGCCAGAATATAGTCGAGCCCCAGTATTATCGCAAGCGTAATATCGGGGTAATCGTGCCCTTTTGCTAGCATCTGGGTACCCACCAGTATGTCGGTCTGCTTTTTTGAAAACCTCTCCAGCGCCTTTTGCAGCTTGCTTGCGGTGGTTATCGTATCTTTGTCAAACTGCTGTATCTTAAGATCGGGAAACTCCTCGCCGAGCAGTTCCACGGCTTCGGCCGTACCCATTCTCTCACTCCGTATGATCGATCCGCACTCGGGGCAGCTTTGGGGGATCTTTTCCGTATAGCCGCAGTAGTGGCACCGCACCGCTCTCAGGTTTCTGTGCAGGCTCATTCCTACAGAGCAGAAGGGGCACTCCACCGTAAAGCCGCAGTTGTCGCAGTAGAGATACTTGAAGTTCGCTCTTGTGGGAAGAAAGAGAAGCACCTGCCCTCCCACACCCGTATGCTCCCTTATAGCCTCCATCATGCCC
>JALSXE010000209.1:0-15001 GCA_027072755.1 Campylobacterales bacterium
GAAGTACCGTAAGTACGTATTTAAGGGGAATAATGTAGTTGTTTAGGGAAGCGTTGTTTTGCGTTCAAGTCCTCTCGTCCGCACCACACTCACATAAGAAAATCAACTTTTACGGCAGTGTTGTCCCAAGCTCCGCAGACGGTTCGCTTCAGCTCACAACGTCTTTGGGGAAACGGCTACAGATGCAAAGCAGTTTGCATCCGCTTCACGCCGTTTCCGGTTCAAGTCCTCTCGTCCGCACCACACTCACATAAGAAAACCGACTTTATGATTCGGCTTTTCGAGACTCTGCAGACCTCTCTTCCCGTTCCGATCCATCTTGAAAAACTGCACCTATCTTACGAATCGGCGCGGTAAATAAGCTTTTTTAATTCGGCCATGAGTTGACTTTTATAATTTATAGTTTATAATAACTTATAGCTGATGCTTTAAGCCCGGTTAAAACCTGCGAAAAAGGAGCGGAAATGAGAAGAGCGGTTTTGCCTATATTTCTTCCGATTGCCCTGTTCGCCTTTACAAAGAGTGCGACACCCAGGCACTCCAAGTGGGCGGATATCGTTCTAAAAGGCAAAGAGTGCAGTCTAAAGATAAAACAGGGTAGACACCATTTTGCCGAAGGAGTCGTAAAGTCAACATCCGGAAGGGTGCAGAAGATGGCGGTTATCATAAAAAACAAAAAGTCGGACGGGGACATACATGTCGAGTCGGATTGTGAAATATTAAAAATAGACTTCAGCGACAACGCTGTCGGCAGACCGGTAAAGAGAGTAAAAAACCGTGTACTTTGGGAGTGGAAAATATTGCGGGAGTAGAGCTCGGGCCTATCGCTCTTTTTTGCCCTTTTTGTGCGACTCTATAACGATATCGGATTCGGATCTCAAGCTCCTTTTGGTTTTGAACTTCTCCAGCCTCTTTAGATAGGGGTCGTTTTGAACGGTTTCACGAGATCCCTTTTTTTCCGCACTTTTCGATACGCCCAGTCCAAGACGCATGATCGACCATACAGTAACCGCGCTGAAAAATAGAACGGCCGCCCATTTCATGAGCAGGTATCTGCCTATCTTTCCACTCTCGCCGCTCAGAGCGCTGAAGCGCGCCATATCTTCATAGAGCGCATCCGAAATGTAGATCCCTGCAATCGAGACTGCGATCAGGAGAAGATAACGCAGATTTCGCCTGAAAAAGAGCGAGAGAGCGGCCCATTTAAGGTAGTGATACACTTTTTACTCCTCTATATCCAGGAGATTCCCAGAAGCGCCAGCAGGGCTATGAGCCCCTTTGTCTTGTACTCGTCAAGAAGCTTGTCCTCCTCATCCCTGATGATAACTTCGAGCTCCTCGTCGCTGAGCTCATCTATGTCGACACGATTTTCTATGAGCCGTGCTCTTGTACGCATAATCGCCTTTTCGCGCAGTTTGAGTTGCAGTCTCTCTTTCGATTTTTTCGGAAGTTTTCTTATCCGGTTCATCAAACTATCTTGCAATTTCTATCCTTTGTTCTGTTCGGCAATCAAGAATCTCTCTATCTCGTTCAGACGCTTCTCAAACCCCTCATAAGAGTGCGAGCCTCCCTCTTCTACAATCATGCGGGCTCCCTGAAACTTTCGCTGCGCCACTCTGTAGTCGAGCGTTTCGTCTCCTTTTTGCAGTAAAAGCAGAAAATTTTCCGGCTTTAGGCCCGCGCCGAGCTTCATCCGCTCAAGCTGTTCAATATGCCGGTCGTTCCACTCGAATCTCGAGAGGTCGTAGAAGTTTGTGACCGTACCCCTGTATTCTGAAAGCGTCTTGTACGGCTCTACAGAGGGGTTTATCAATACGGCTCTCAGGCCGTAAACCTCAGATAGATGCGCGGCGTAGAAGCCGCCGAGAGATGAACCTATGAGAGATACGGGTTCTTTCGGCAAAAAGGCCTCTACGATCTGTTTTAGTGTCTCTACCGCCAGATCGGGAATGTATGAGAGAGAGGGCGCTATGACTCCCTTTTTGAAAAAGTTGCGCACCGTCAGAGCCTTTTGACCCCTGCCGCTGCCGGCGAAACCGTGGATATATATTATCATCCCTCCTCCTCATATGACGGTTCGAGTATCAATCTCATTTTCAGCACTCTTCCGTCTCTGCTTATCTCCACGGTAACGGCCTCGCCGACTTCGTGAGTTTCAAGTATCTCTTCGATATCTTTGGGGGAGTGGACCGGTTTCCCGTCTACGGAAATAATGATATCGCCGGGGTCGAAAGAGCCGTCAGGATAGAGTGTGACACCCCTTAGCCCGGCCTTTTCCGCGTAACTTCCGGGGATTGTACGAAGAACCATCACGCCGTCGAAGCCGAGTCTGGCCTGTGCTATGCGGTTTATGCGATCGTCCGTCTCTATCCCCAACGACGGTTCGAGATACTTGCCGTAGGCTATGAGCTTCGGGACTATTTTGTTTACGGTATCTACCGGAATCGCAAAACCTATACCTGCATACGCCCCCGACGGACTGAATATGGCGGTGTTGACACCTATGAGCCTCCCCGCGCTGTCAAGCAGCGGTCCTCCGGAATTTCCCGGGTTGATAGCCGCATCCGTCTGTATCAGGTTTCGTATTCGGGCGCCGTTCGATTCGGTCATGGAGCGCTCCAGTGCCGAAACTATGCCCGTGGTCAAAGTCCAGTCGAGACCGAAAGGGTTCCCTATGGCGAAGGTCTTCTGCCCCACTTTCAGATCGCTGCTCGTACCTATCATCACCGGCTGCGGCCTCCTTATCGGAACGTTTATGCGAAGCACGGCAAGATCGTGAGCGGGTGAAGCGCCTATAAGCACGGCATGGTAGTCGCGGCCGTCGCTGAGCCTCACCCTCGCCTCGCTAGCTCCTGCTATTACATGGTAGTTTGTCACTATGTGGCCCGCCCCGTCCCATACTATACCCGAGCCGGTGCCGCGGGGGATGTTGTAGATATTTCTGGACCACGGGTCTATCACCGCCTGACTTGTGGCTATGTACACAACCGAATCTTTGGTCCTCTCGAAGAGCTCGATCGTAGCTTTTTCCTCTTCGGACAGATCGCCTCTGGGTGTTACCGGGCGAGGCTCCGCCTGTTGCGCCAGAATGAATTCTCCGATCCATGGAAGCGCCTGCCAAAAGAGCATTAGCACCATCACGGCCAAGCTTATGGCGGCGAGTCGTCTGATGAACCTCTCTTCCATGGAGCTCTTTATCCTCCTATCGCTTTGTTCGGATGTCGCGAAATCTTTTTCATTATACCATTTCGGCCGCCGCTTTTAGAGGTGAGGGTTCAATTTTTGGCAGGCACCCTCTCTTGCGTAGGCGCAAAGAGAGCCGAAACCTCTCTTTCCAATACACGAAAATTTCTCCATATTCGTCGACAAAAACCCTAATCGCCGTTATAGCCGCGAAAGGGATAAAGAGCAGAAATAGGTGAGGCACCAAAAATGCCGCCGCAAAGAGGGTCCAGGGAAGTACGGTTTTGTAGAGCCGATTTCTCATTTCCATCTCCTGTAGGGTTAGATGGTGAGATGATCGCAAACCTATCGGAACACGTCGTGTCCGGTTTGAAATTCGAGTCCTCTTTTTAGCAGATCTTCGAAGGCATCTTTTATTTCGGGGGGCGATATGACGGCTATGTCGGGTATCCACGGCTTAAGAAGCGCAAGCGCCTCCTCTTTGCACGACACCTTCAGCGATATGATCGCGACGGAGCCTTCACCGTGCGCTTCGATCGTCTGGGTCGGGCTCAGGGGTCTTCTTTTCAGATATTTGACTATGGTGTCCGCTGCCGCAAGGTGAAGCGTAAAAGGTTCGGCATCGGGGTCGAACCAGGCGTTGAGCGCCCGCTCCAGCCGCTCTTTCAGTTTCGAATCGGCGTTAAAACGCTCGTTTGTGACTTTCAGATCGGCTATTTCCGGTATATGGAACTTTTTCACTCTCTCTCCCTCTCCGGCCAGAAGATACCAGTAGCCGTCGAAGTTGACTATTCTGTAGGGATGGGCGGAGCGGAGTTTGTCGTGGTAGGTGAAGCTTATGGCAACAGACGAGACTATAGACTCTTCAAGCTGCTTGAAGAGCTCCTCGTGACCGGAGATATCTTCGAAGCTCACATATGAGATTATGGGGGAGGCGCTTCTGTTTTTCAGCTTCGAAAGAAGAGTGTTCGAGCGCCGTGAAAACTCGCTTCCGAACCCTTTAGCCACCGTTTCGAGGATTTCGAGGGTAAGACTGTTTTCAAGATCGGTGATCTTTTCGATTCTAAATCCCTCCATCATACGCCACCTGCGCCCGCATTTTTGTATCGGAAACCGCACCAGCCTCTCGTTGAAGTCCCTCTGGATCGTTTTTGCGGATACGTTGAACTCTTCGGCGAGCTCGCTCACGCTCAGCGACTCCCCCTCGTAAAGGCGCTGTAAAATTGTGGTCAGACGTGTAAGAATTTTGTCGTAGTCGTGCGATCTGTTCATGCCGGACCCCAAGCATATTCCGTTCCGTCGGGCGCTGCGGAACCGGAAGTGCAGATTAATATCGACAGATGAAATAATTATGATAAAATATGACGCAAGCTAAAGTTTACCGGGAAACAGTCTATGAACAAAGAGATGATTTTTTTGCTATTGGGCATGGGAGCAGGTGCGGTTATAGCCTTTGTCGGAGGATACGTGCTCGCACGCAGCAAGGCCGAAAGAAAAGAGGCGATGTATCAGGTGGAGGTGGATGAACTGCTGCAGGCGAACGAGGAGATGGAGCAGGAGCTTCGTCCTCTGAAGAAGAAGTTCAAAGAGCTTGAAGCCACCCTGAACCAGGAGAACGTCGAAAAAGCGGCTCTCCTTGAGCGCATAAAATATATCGGCGACGTCAGGCGCGAACTTGAGCACGAAAAGACGGTAAACAAGCATCTGAACGAGCGGATAGCGGAGCTGGAGGCACTGGTGGCCAAGCTCGAAGCGCAGATGGCGGCCGAAGCCGAAAGTGTGGAGAAGCAGCTCGAGCTCATAATGGAGACAAAAAGGGAAATTCTCAAAGAGGTGCAGACTCTGGCCAAACAGAGCATGCAAAACAGAGGCTGATCTTCGAAACTCTCCTTCCGAAAAAAAACAACTTTCAGATTATCGATTTTGCAATTTCGGACGTACGGCGCTTGATGCGTAAAGGATCCGAACATAAGGAGCCCGAACAATGCAGATTCCACTCTTATGGATATATCTTTCGGCGGCTGCTGCAACAGGAGCTGCCGCTGCGGGTTTGATCGCCTTTTTTATACTTCGCTCCTCTGCAGGTAGATATAGCGAACGGATCGAGAGGCTGAAGAGGGATGCGCGGGAGAAGATCGAAGAGCTCGAAACGAGTCTGACCGTAACGAGAGAGAGGGCTCAAAATGTTGAAGAGAGTCTCAACTCGAGCAGAATAGAAAACGCATCCCTCAAAGAGCGGCTTCAGCGGCTTTCGGCTTTGGAGTCTGAAAACAGAGCACTGGAAGAGATGCTGGAGAGTGCAAGATCGCACAATCTGGCCCTGGAGAAGGAGCTTAGCGAGACCGTGACTCTTCTTGAGAGTGAGCGCAAACAGGCCGCCAGGAGTATGGCGGAGCTCAAGGAGGCGCGGGAGTCGATGCGAAAAGAGTTCAAGCTGCTCGCTGCGCAGGTAATGGAGGAGAACAGCCGCTATTTCGGGAGCGTCTCCAAAGAGGGGGTGGAGCAGATTCTAAAGCCTCTTCAGATGCAGGTGAGCGAGTTCAAAAAGCGGATAGAGCAGGTCCATACGGAAGAGACGAGAGAGATGGCCGCCCTTCTCAACGAGATCAAGACGCTCAAGGAGTTGAACAGAAAGATTGGAGAGGATGCGGTCAATCTCACCAGAGCTCTCAAAGGGGAGAGCAAGCGGCAGGGTATCTGGGGCGAGATGGTGCTGGAGAGGGTTCTTGAAGCTTCCGGTCTGCGCGAGGGTGAGGAGTATGAGCGTGAAGTGAGCCTTCAAGACGGCGATAACCGCCGATTCCGCCCCGATGTCGTAATACACCTTCCCGGCGGCAGAGATATCATAGTAGATGCCAAAACCTCTCTCGTGGCTTACGAACGCTACGTAAACGAAGAGGACGAGGAGCGAAAAAAACATTACGCGAAACTCCACCTCGATGCGGTAAAGAGCCATATAGAGAGGCTGAGTGAAAAGAGCTACGGGTCGCTTGAAGGTGTAAATACGCTCGATTTCATATTTATGTTTATGCCTATCGAAGGGGCGTTGATGCTGGCTCTACAGACGGACCCGGCCCTTTACGACAGGGCATTCTCCAAAAAGATCGTGCTTGTAAGCCCCACCACCCTTCTGGTGGCGCTCAGGGCGGTAGAGAACACGTGGAGGCATGAGAGGCAGAACAGAAACGCCATGGAGATAGCGAAAAAAGCGGGAGCGCTCTATGACAAATTCGTAGGCTTCGCCGAAGATCTCGAAAAGATAGGAAAGCAGATCGAGACGGTGCGCAAAACTTACGACGGAGCCTGGAGAAAGCTTACCGAAGGAAAAGGAAATATCGTAAAAAGGGTCGAAGAGCTACACGAGCTCGGCGCGCGGGCCACCAAGAGCATGCCCAAAAAGCTTGCCGACTCCGCGGGCTCTTCGGCCGAGCCGCTTCTATCCGCTCCGCAGGAGCCGAAAGAGCGGTAGCAACCCGGCTTTTGAGCCGATAGAGGCCTACTACCGCTCCGAAAGCCTGAGCAGTTTCGCGATTACATCCGGCAGCAGCTCATGCTCCGTCTTATGAATCTTCTCTCTGAAACTCTCCAGTGTATCGTCCTCCTCGATCCTGACGCACCTCTGGTCCAGTATCTTACCGCCGTCGAGAGTGGAGTCGACCCGGTGCACCGTCACTCCGCCCACCCTCATGCCGCTTCTGAAGCTCTCTTCGATAGCGTTTGCACCTTTAAAGAGAGGAAGCAGAGAGGGGTGGAGGTTTATAGCATCTATACGGGAGGTGAAGATCTCGGTGACGATACGCATGAACCCTGCCATGACAACTAGCTCCGGCGAAATCTCATCGAGCCTGGATACGAGGGCCTCGTCGAAACTCTCGCGATTCGGAAATCTTTTGTGGTCTACGACAGCGGTCTCCAGGCCATGGGCTTTCGCAAGCTCTATGCCGGGGGCGTCCGGTCTGTTGGAGACGGGGGCGATCACCACTCTTTTGTCGCCGAAATCTTTGCCGTGGAGACGTTTGATGAGATTCTCGAGATTGCTTCCCCTGCCGCTGAAGAGTACGGCGACGGTTACGGTGCGAGCCAACGGATCTCCTCTATCAGGTCTTCGGCTACGGCGCTGTAGTCCGCGCCTTTATAGCGCGATGCTGCGATAGCCAGGGCCAGCGAGCCGTTTATGGCCGCATTGAGTGGAGTGTATCCTTGAGCTAGCAGAGAGGATATCAGACCGCTTAGAACATCTCCGCTGCCTGCCTGTGAGAGTACCGGTGTGCCGAGCGGGTTTACATATACGGCACCTTTGTGGGCGATTAGGGTGTTGGCCCCTTTGAGCAGCAGAACCGTTTCAGGGTAGGCGTCGCTAAAGCGCCTGGCCCAGCCGAATCTGTCGCGCTGAATCTGCGAAACGTCCACATCGTCGATATCGAGGGTTTTAAGAAGTGCCGAAAACTCTTTCGGGTGGGGGGTTATAACCGTTTTTCCGCACTCTTTGAGAATCGTTTCGACCCACGGTACGTAGCACAGATCGGCATCCAGCAGTACCGGAATGTCGCTATGAATAATGGATGATTTGACGATAATGGGGTCGTACTCCAGACCCATACCCATTCCCATCGCCACGGCGGTAGTGTTTTCGGGCAGTTCGCCCGCCTGCATCAGGGAGTAGGGGATATTCTCGATAATATGGTCCGTCAGAAGCGTCACGAGCCCGGCTCCGAAGCGAAGCGCCGCAGAACCGCAGAGTATGGCGGCGCCCTTCTTCTTGCCGGCCACGACACACAGATGGCCGTAGTCGCCTTTGTGGGATGCGGGGTTGCCTCTTGCGGGCGGGTTGAAGTCTCTCTTTTCGAGCATGAATATATCGGTGTGGTGTTCGTAGAGCTTTCTGCTCACCCCCAGATCGACGACCTCTATCTCTCCCGTGTGCTGTTTGGCGAAGTCGCTGAATAGAGCCTTTTTCAGTGCTCCCATGGTAACGGTCATATCGGCTCTGAAGGCGATAGGGTTCGGATCTCCCTGCGGATCTATTCCGCTCGGAATGTCGCACGCTATCTTGTATCCGCCCATACCGTTTAGGGCGTCGATCAGGTCGATCCCGGCAATATCGAGAGGTTTGCTGAAGCCGGCTCCGAAGAGTGCATCTACGATTACGTCGGCATTCAGGGGAAGGGTTTTGACGGTGTCGAGTCCTATCTGCTGTACGCGATTTAGCTGGACCTTGGACATCTCCGATCTTGCACCGTACGGCAGATATAGAGATATCTCATAATCTTCATGCAGGAGTCGGGCGAGTGCTATACCGTCGGCACCGTTGTTTCCGGGGCCGGATACTATCAAAATATGTGATCCCGGCCCCGCAGCCCTCTCTACCGCCCGCTTCAGCCCCATTGCCGCGTGCTCCATCAGTATATCTTCGGTAAGGTCGAACTTTTCGTAGCATCGTCTATCCAGAGCGTAGCAGTCGTCGAATATCTTTTGCATATGCAGCCCTTCGTTGGTCTGAGCCCTTTGACAGGCGTTTTCGAGTTATACCAATCCCAAATGAAAACGAAACACCCGGTCCTCATCCTCGCTCGACGAGTGCTCCGCGCCCTTTGGGACGTCGACGAAAGCCTGAAAATCGCTAACAGCTTCGCTGCGCGATTTTCGGCTGGCTTTCGTTCGACTCGCTCCCGCAGGTCTCGCTGCGGTGACGACCGAATGCTTCGTTCTCTTTTTATTTGGGAATGGTATTATTTCGGTAAATAGTATCAAAATAATAGCAAAACTATGCTATAATTTGCGTCCAAATTCAAACCGGAAGGGGGTGATGTCAGAATGCCTGGCATCGTCGTACGTGAAAACGAGTCTTTTGATGAAGCATACCGCAGATTCAAAAAGCAGGTCGATCGCAACCTGATCGTCACTGAAGCTCGTGCAAGACGCTTCTATGAGCCTATGACTGAAAAGCGCAAAAAGCAGAAGATCGCTGCGCGCAAGAAGCTGCTCAAGCGTCTCTTTATGCTGCGCAGATACGAATCTCGTCTCTAAGCGGCAAAAGCCCCTCGGGGCTTTTAAAGAGCCTTTTCAAACTCTCTTCAGTGTTCTGAATGCTCCGTTTTGCAGGTGTCTATTCCGAGAGGCTTGTATATAGGGCACCAGCCTATAATCCCCGTTACAAGCGGTATAACTCCAAACCATCCCACTACATTTCCGGTAATAAGAGCGAAACCTATAAGAATTACCCCCGCCGCTATTCTGCTGAGCCTGTCCTGGCTTCCCATCCGACACGCCATATTTGAATCCTTTAAATCGATTTTAGGTATATTACCAAAAAACAATTAAGGATCGTTCATGCATTTTACGGCACCCCTTAAATCGAACAGCACCAAAATCATGCTGCTCGGAAGCGGAGAGTTGGGAAAAGAGGTGGCGATAGAGGCCCAGAGGCTCGGAATCGAGGTGGTCGCGGTGGACAGGTACCCGAACGCTCCCGCACATCAGGTGGCCCACGAGGCGCACGTAATAGATATGCAAAACAGGGAGGCCGTGCTCGACCTGATACGAAGGGTACGTCCAGACTACATACTTCCAGAGATCGAGGCGATAAGCATAGAAGCGCTCTTTGATGCGGAAAAAGAGGGTTTCCACGTCATACCCAACGCCGAAGCGGTGAACAAGACGATGAACAGGAAAAACATCCGCAAATTCGCGGCTGAAGAGCTCGGGCTCAAAACGAGTGCATACCGTTTCGTAAGCAGTTTCGACGCACTCGAGGCGGCGGCGGACTCCATAGGGTACCCTTGTGTCGTCAAGCCGGTTATGAGCTCTTCCGGACACGGTCAGAGCGTGGCACGCAGCAGGGAAGATCTGCAAAAGTGCTGGGAGATTGCGAAGGAAGCCAGGGGCGATGCGAGCGAACTGATCGTCGAAGAGTTCGTCGAATTCGACTATGAGATAACCCTGCTTACCGCAAGAACGGAGAAGGAGACGATCTTTTGCGAACCGATCGGCCACGAGCAGAAGGGCGGAGACTACATATTCAGCTGGCAGCCCGCCTTTATGGCCCCCGGTGCCAGGGAGAAGGCCGAAGAGATCGCCAAAAAGATAACCGACGGTCTCGGCGGCCGAGGAATATTCGGCGTGGAGCTCTTTGTAAAAGGGGATGAGGTCTACTTCAGCGAAGTCAGCCCGCGCCCGCACGATACCGGAATGGTCACACTCATTACCCAGAGCCAGAGCGAATTTGCGCTGCATCTTCGTGCCGTGCTGGGGCTTCCGCTGGAGTTCGCTTTCCATACTCCCGGTGCCAGCGCCGCATACAAGGCGAAGCGCCACAGCGTTACGCCGGTCATTCACGCCGAAGATGCCGTCTTTGCCGCAGACTCGTATATTCGGGTCTTCGGAAAGCCGGAGAGTCATGAAGGCAGACGTATGGCGGTTGTGCTGACAATGGCGGCAAGCGAGAGCGAAGCGCTGAAAAAGGCGAAAGAGCGCATAGGCTATGTGGACGACTACGCCAACGTGACGAAGATGGAAGAGAGCGAGCGCGAAGAGAGCGAAGAGGAGAGCTGCGTAATCAAGAAGGTGTTCAAGTTCATATTCGGTAAGTAGCGTGGTATGGATATCGAGCAGGTCGAGATAGTGCTCTCTCCCAGAAAGAGGGGAGTTCACCTTGTAACGGATGAGATATTGTCGCAGGTTGGAATGGTTTCCGGTTTCAAAAAGGGTCTCCTGCATCTCTTTTTGCGTCATACCAGCGCGGCGCTGACCATAAACGAAAACGCCGATCCCGATGTCAGAAGAGATGCCTCCTATTTTCTCGACAGGCTCATACCGGACGGATACGCCGGATTTCGGCACACGCTCGAGGGGCCTGAGGATATGCCGGCACATATAAAGTCGATGCTTTTGGGCTGCGAGCTTACGATTCCGGTGAGAGAGGGGAGGGTGATGCTTGGAACCTGGCAGGGTATCTACCTCGTAGAGGCCAGGGAGTTTGGAGGCAGCAGGCGTATCGTCGCGACCGTTTACGGTCGTATGGTATAATCAAGCCATGAAACGGATAGCCGCGGTTTTGCCTCTCTTTTTGCTTGCGCCGCTTACGGCTGCGAATGTGCAGTGCAAAATAGAGAACGAAAGAATCTACTGCAGATACTTTCTCGACCGCTCCGACAACCAGAACGGCAAAGAGGTGGAGTTTTACTGGATATCGCCAAAGAGTCCAGACGATGATCGCGTGCGCCATTTTCGAATACCGCCGCAGCACGGCTCGGTATATGACTACCGCTTTCTTCCGGGTAGAGTCAAAGGGGTATGGCATGTTAGGGTTATCGATCTCGATACGAACGAGAGCGTAGAGACCACTTTCGATATAAACGCCACGGACGATTCGATGTTCGAAGAGGATTGAAGAGTCAAAAAAGTGCCGGCTGCCGAAGAGACTTTACCTTGAAGCTTTTTCGGTGGACGGGCGAGTACCCGTACATCTTTATAGCCTCCACATGGTCTTTGGTTCCGTAGCCCTTGTGTTTTTCGAAACTGTATAAGGGATATTTTTCCGCCAGTTCCATCATAACCCTGTCGCGCGTCACTTTCGCCATGATGCTTGCGGCGCTGACCTCCGCTATTTCGGCATCGGCTCTGACTTTGCACTCGAGCCGGGATATCCCGAATGCGGTATTGCCGTCGAAGAGATACCTTTCGCACCGAAGTGTGTCCATTATCTCTTTGAGCCCCTTTACAAGGCATGAGGTGATGCCGATATCGTCGATAGTTTCGGCATCGAAAGAGACTATATGGTAGGCGGCATCTTTGATGATGGTCTCAAAAAGCTCCATTCTCTTTTTTTCGGTAAGCTGTTTGGAGTCTGCAAGGCCCTCTATAGGTTCGTATAGAATGACCCCTGCCATCACGAGCGGTCCGGCAAGCGGTCCTCTTCCCGCTTCATCAATGCCGCATAACTGTTTCATACAGAGATTTTAACCTTTTGGAGCTGAATAGTGGCCATTATCAAAACAATTTTGCTTCTATTTTCGATTCTGCTGCTCGGCGGGTGTGGGCAGGAGCCTGTCGTTAAAATATACCCTGAAGCGAAACATGCCGACATAAGGTGCCTCGGTCTCGATATATACCCGATGGATGAGAACATGCGGGAGTATCTATCCTCTCTGTACAGGTTCGATCCGGCATGCAAAACGGTGCTGCTGGTAAGACATAAAGAGAATATCTGTTGCAACAGCAGCCGTAACGCCTTTAGAAAAGGTGTTTCCGGCCTGCCGGGAAATTTTCTGAGGATGGAGGTTAGAGAGGGGCTTACACCTCTCTACAGCTACTATATAGATCTGGACCGCAAAGCGGATAGCGGGGATCTAAAACAGGCTTTTTACAGGCTTAAGAGCGATCTGGGGCTGAAATAGATCTCTTATACCGGAAAAACAATTTCAAAACGTGTGCCGTTTTTTACAGAGATCTTTATGGTGCCCTTGAGCTGTTTTGAAGCGAGGGCGTTCACCAGTACCAGGCCGATCGATCCCTTTTTTGACGACTCCCCCATACCGACACCGTTGTCTTCGATACTTAGAGTATAGTTCTCAAGATCTTTTTTTAAAGATATGGAGATCTCTCCACCATCTGCGCCGAATGCATACTTCAGGGTGTTTGTCACGAGCTCGTTTATGATAAGGCCGCAGTAGATCGCCCTGTCCGCATCAAGATCGGCGGTTATATCGTATTTTACTCCGATATTTTGGGACCGGTAGTTTGCTACAAGCTTCTCTACGATCTGCCTGAAGTAGAGCTTTGTATCGATTCGCGCTATTGAGTTGCCCCTGTAGAGCAGTTCATGAAGCTTTCCCATCGAGTCTATTCTGCTCTGGGCGGAGACAATGATGCTCTTGGTCTCCTTATCCGCTATTTTGGAGCTCTGCAGCTGAAGGAGGGAGGCGACCATTTGGAGGTTGTTCTTTACACGGTGGTGCACCTCTTTGAGAAGGATGCTCTTCTCCTCCAGAGCCTTCGTGAGATCTTCTGTTCTCTTGTCCACCATATCCCGAAGCCTTACCTGCTCCTCCTTATGGTAATTTATAAGCTCTCTGTCGGCAGCCTCCTTTTCGGCTTTTAATGTATTTATGCGGTCGGCCAGACCGATGGAGAATATCAGGGCTTCGAAGGCGAAACCAAGTTGTTGAATATTGTATCCAGATAAAGAGGGAAAGAAGCCATAGCCTATAAACGCCATAAGCACCATTGATAAAAGAACGCTTAGCCATCCGGCTGCATAGTACTTGGATTGGCGCAAACCCTTTATTAATGCTAAAAAAGGTATAGGTATAAGAACAAAGGATGTGAGCGAAAAAAGTATAACAGCCAGATTTGGATTTTGTATGAAAACCACCAGAGTATAGTATATTGGTAGGTATTTCAATATTTTGTCTATAATAGGCATAGTCTTGGGAGTATTTAAGAAATATCTAGTAAATACTGGGATGAATATTAGAGGTAGTGCAATAAACAAATTCATAATAGTGCGTGAGTTTATTGGTGAATGTATGATATAAACTTCAAGTATTCCGGTCATATATGCCTGCTGGAGTATGATTGTAAATAGATATGCACAGTACCAAAAGTATGTCACATCACGGGTAAACAGAAGTATGAACATATTGTAGATGAGCAGAGCCCCCATCGCTCCGAAAAATAGACCCAGAATGAGATTTTTTATGTTTTCATGCTTTCTGAACTCCTCTTGAGACCACAAAACAGGTTTGGCGGTCAGAGTGGAGATGGGTGACGAGAATTTCAAAAAGAGGCTCTTTATCTCTCTCGGATTGAAAAATATATCGAAACGGGGGTTGATATTTTGCATATCCGTCCCCCTGAACAGCGCGCCCAAAACTCTCTTTTTGCCGTCGATATAGAGTGCAACATATCCTGTATGCGGATTGTCGGTCTCCAGTACTCGGCGCAACTTCTTGTCGGACGGATTTTCAAGAGTGCATCTGAGCCATAGCTCAGAACCGGTTTTGAAACCGAGAGCCAGAGCATTTTTTCCAATTTTCGACCATTTTGGACCTGGTATCTTTTTGATATCGTCAAGTGTGTAGCGGTCGGCTTCGACTAAAGTATACTCACAGTAGGGCAGCAGGTAGATCTTTTTGGGAGTAATATCTACGCCGGCTACTGCGTACTTAAAAAAAAGAAGGAAAAACAGAGAGACTCTTAACATCGGGATATTGTATCTAAAAGCCTCTTTTGGGCGCTCAATCCTGGAGTATCCACTCATAAAACGGAATAGCCCTGACCCGGCACTTTTCAAACATGAATTCGAACGAGTTGGCGATGGTAAGCACCGTTATATCGGAGATATCGAATAAATCTATCTCGTCTATAAGACGTGAAATTTTGGCGGCGGAGCTCTGCTGGTTGGCAAAAGGAGAGATTATAAAAGCGCTTTTTGTCGCAGGGTCGAGAAAGTCGATTTTGTCGGTATAGAAGATCTCGTCTCTCTCTTTTGACAATTTTGCGGCGGCTATCTTGTAGAGCTGGCCCATCAGTGACTTTTCGAAGTGCATAGATGCCGCCATTGCGAAGTCGTAAAAGAGCAGCCTTTTTGCCGCCCCGGGCTGCCCGTATTTCGGCAGCCACGAGATGATACGACGCTCTTCATACGACTTGACTGTTCTGTAGAGCCAATCTTTCGAAATCCTGTACTCCTTTTTCAGTCCGGTATAGACCTGGTGAATCGTAAGCGGTTTTCCCTGGTAGCGGGAGATAAATTTGAAGAGATGAATTTCGTTGTCCGACCTGAATATGGCCCGAATGTTTTCATGTAGCCTGATGG
>JALSXE010000210.1:0-3889 GCA_027072755.1 Campylobacterales bacterium
TGTGGCCACTACGTAACCGTTCTTTATCTCTATAAGCGCACCCATCTGCTCCAGCGCTTTGAGATGGAGATCTATGGGTCTTTGGCCTATGGCACAACCTCCGGGAAGGCTCACTTCGCAATGGCCGAAGCGTGCCAGCAGCGGACCTAAAACAAGTATCGAAGCCCGCATGGTTTTCACTATTTCGTATGTCGCTCTGGTGTTCTCTACGGCTTCATTGTCTATAGTCAGGGTGTGGTCTTCGAATATGAATCTGCTTCCGAGTTTACCGAAGAGTTTTAAAAGGGTGTGAATGTCCGCAACTTCTGGAACATTATCTATGGTGCACGGTTCGTCGCTCAGTAGCGTTGCCGCGATGAGGGGTAGGGCGGCGTTTTTAGCCCCAGATATCTCGACCTCTCCTTCGAGTCTTACGGGTCCTTTTATAGATAGGTAGTCCATTTAACACTTTTCCTTGAAGTTTATGTAGTCTTTCAAAATCTTTTCATGATCGAAAACAAGATCTTGCCACGGGATCTGCGAGAGATGGCAGAGTCGGCACTTTTTGGCGTCGTCTCCGGCTTTCGGCATACCTGTGGCCCGGCTTATATAGACGACAGATACGGTATGAAAACGCGGATCGCGCTTCGGATCCGAATATACACCCAGAAGATATTGAATCGAAATATCGAGTCCCGTCTCCTCTTTCATCTCCCTTTTGCACGCCTCCTCTACGCTCTCTCCAATCTCCACGAACCCTCCCGGAAGCGCCGTTCCGTATGGTCTGTTCTTGCGCTCTATCAGAACGATTCCTTCGAAGTTCCCGGAACTGTCGAAACACTCTATTATGCTGTCGGTCGCTACGAAAGGAGTTTTGATCGGCATGTGGATCTCCTCGGCAAAGATGGGTTGATTTTACCATAAAATATCGATAAAATTGGGATGATATTTTTTAATATGGAGACAGAATGTCCGATAAACTCGAGAGATTGAGAGCCCTTGCCGAAGAGCTTACCTCGTACGAGGCAGATAGAAAAAAGAGTCTCAAGCGGCTCAGGGAGCTTTTCGAGAGGCTGGAACTTGGACAGAAGTGCGGTGAATTTTCATCTATTTTCGACTATAAGGCGATAAATCTCTCCGGTATCAATCTTACGATGGATGGTCTGGGCGAGATAACGGAAGGTAAGTACGTCCAGATCATAGGCATAAAGTATGTAGATCAGGATGGAAAGAGGAGGGCGAAAAATATCAACCTCCGATACTTCGGCAGGGTGGAGCAGTTGGATAAAGAGATAAAAGATATGATAGTGGAGTTTGTCCTGCGCTGGAGGCTCGAGAAGAGCTACAGGGGTGTGGACCACTACCGTGAACTTGTAAAAAAGTGCACCGCCGGTGCAAAAAAAGGTGCACAGTCTGAAAACGCCGGGCATTCCGTATCAAGTTAAGATAAAGATTACCGATATTCTTATAGAATAATTGACAAAAAGGCTTACTTTGACATTATACAAACGTATAGGTATTCTGATATCGTTTCTGCTGCTTATGCTGCTCGGTGCCGTATTGACGATAAATTTCATCAACTCCAAGAGCTATATCGAAGAACAATTGAATACAAATGCGAAAAACAGTGCCATGGCACTCAGTCTCGCCTTGAGCATCGCCAAAGAGGATGAGGAGCAGATAAAATCTCTGATAGATTCCGTTTTCAACCGAGGATCCTATGAGATGGTGGAGCTCGAAGATTCCAACAGGATGCCTATCTATCGAAAAACCAGGAGCCCGCAGAGTGACGATGTACCGCTATGGTTCAAGAGGTGGCTTCCTATAAATACGGTTATGGCCGAGGTTCTGGTCTCTATGAAAAATCAACCCTTAGGGGTTTTGATGGTGAAGGCTGACAGTTCGATAGCGTACCGACAGCTATACTCTCTTTTTAAATATACCGTTTTGATGTTCGTAATGTTCGGTCTCTTCGCTCTTCTACTTCTTCGCTCTGTATTGAAAATAGTACTGAAATCCCTCGACAAGATAAGAGAGCAGGCGGAAGGTGTCCTTCACAACAAGTTTGTCATCCAAAAAGAGCTTCCCACTACCGAAGAGCTCAAAGAGATTACAGAGGTGATGAATTCGATGGTGAAGCGTGTAAAGGAGCTTTTCCAAAGAAGCTCCGAAGCGATGAGAAAGAACCAGGAGATTCTCTATCGCGACCCGCTAACCAAACTTTTCAACAGGAGATATTTCCAGATAAAGCTTCCGGAGTATCTTTTGGCGAACGACAGCAGATCCAGAGGGGCGCTGGTGATGATGAGGATAAACGGAATCTCCAAAGCCAACAAAAAGATCGGTCACAAAAAGGTCGACGAGTTTTTTGAGAAGTTCGCCGAAACTCTACAAAATGCGTGTGAGTCGGTACATGAACCTACAATATGCCGTATCAACGGAACCGAATTTATTCTGATTCTTCCTGTGTTAAATGCAGATACGGCAAGAGAACTTGTAAGAAATATCATGAAAAACGCACTTATACTTACCGACAGTTTCAATCTGAGGGAGTCGGTCTATTTCAGTTTCGGCATTACGGAATACATCAGGAACGAGCCTGTCGCCAAGCTGCTTGCCAGTGCCGACTATGCCCTTTCGGATGCGGCTCTTTATAAAGAGAATCATATAACGGTATTTACGAAAGATAAGAAGAGCTCTGTGGTACTTGGAAAATCGCAGTGGAGAGAGATAATAACTTCTGCAATAAAAAAGGGCAAACTGGAACCGGAGCTTGCACCGGTGATCAATCTTAAAAAAGACGAGAAGGTGGCTTTTACGATCAGTTTCGATATACGCCACGACTCATACAGCTACAGCTACGGCGACTATCTACCCGCGATAGTCGACTTGGGGCTCGAACACGATCTTGTAATGTACGAGCTCGACTATCTCAAGCGTCATCGCTTCACACACAACGCTTTGAGCCTCGAGATATTTGCCCAGACACTGATAGACAGCAACAAATATATCGCTTTCGAGGAGTCTGTTAAAGAGGTTGTCAAGGTTTTGAAAGGGAAGCTCTTTATAGAGATATCGGAATTCGACATCCTCTCGCTCGATCCGGTAGTGGCGGAGAGAGTCACCGATACGCTGAAAGAGTACGGGATAAGATTCGGTATAGATAGATTCAGCGGAGAGCAGGGCGGTTACACCTACCTCAAGTATACGGCACCGGCGTATATAAAGATGCATGAGACGCTCTATCTGGATATGGATAGAGGCTCCAAAAACGCTCTTCTAACGCTTCTTGGCAGCCTCGATATCAAGCTGATCGTTACGGGAGTCCATCAGGAGAATATTTACGAATTGAAAGAGGAGGGGGTTCACTATATAATGCCGGCGCAGTAGTTTCACGCTGATATCGACTCCCAAAAGAAATCTACATGCTTTTCGAAATGTGTGGCTATCGGTGCGGTCGGTTTCGAATCTATACGCAGAAGCGATACCGTAATCCTGATGTAGAATAGGGCAGAGAGAAACTCCTGGGCCATAAACATCGGATCTGCCGATCGCACCATTCCCTCCTGCATCATTATAAAAAAAGCTTTCGAGAGCAGTTGGATCTCTTTTTGGTGAAACTCTTTTGTAAAACTCTCTCTCAGATCTTCGTTTTGAAAAAGCTCTATCATCATGACCCTAAAGAGTTTCTCCATCTTTTTGTCGAAAGAGACAAGCTTGTACGCGACCGCATACTGATGAAGAAACGATTTTCCCTTTTTAGCCTTCTCTTCCAAATCTTTCATTTCGAATGGTGTGGAAAAGATCTCCGAAAAGATATTTTTTAGAATATCCTCCTTGTTTTTGAAGTGGTTGTAGATAGCGCTTTCACGAATTCCCACTTTAGCGGCGATCTTTCTTACTGAAGCCC
>JALSXE010000211.1:0-3883 GCA_027072755.1 Campylobacterales bacterium
CCGCGCATTTTGCGTAATGTCGGTTAAATATTACAACGGTTTCAAAGGAGGTAAAGAAGATGGAAAATCGTATCGCGGCAGCCCTTCTTACGGCGCTGCTTTTCGGGTTTGGCGGATGTAGCGGCGACCATGACGCAACACTTCAAACACATGCACTCTACGGAGATTACGAGTCGTCGAAAGTCTTCAATATAGATGTCGACAGAATGAGCCTCGATGCGGTTTTGAACGTATCTCCCGCCCTGGGACCTTACGGGGTCGATATCGAAACCGATACCGAAGCGTTCGCCTTGACACGCAGGAGCGATTCGATAGCCGTTGTCAACTTCAGGAGCAACAGTGTAGAGAAGGTGATTCCGCTCAAATTTCACCCGAGATCGACCGCAACGCTGGAGGGTCTGGATCTCGTTCTGGTCTCCGGAAAGACAAAGCCGATGTCGGTCACTATCGGTAAAACTGATCATGAGATTAAACGATATTTCGGGGAAGATGTAAATACTTCGGTACATCCGGTAGACACCGCAAACTATTTCGGCGGCGGAAACGCTACCGGCCACCCCTTCTGGCTGGCCGACGGAAAGCGGTTTCTAATGCTCGACAGGGTGAACAGAAAGCTGATTCTTTACACCAAAGATAGTGAAACACCTCTTGCCCAGATAGATACCGAAACGACTGCACACCATGTGCTCAATATCGCTTCAGAGGTCGATTCGTCCGGAAACGGAACCTACTATATGGTTCTGGAGGGCCCCAAAGACCCCCAAAACAGCTCCATTCCGGCTGCCGGAATCATGAAATTCACGATCGACTCTGCCGATAAGATAACCGTAGATACGATTTTCCATGCCGCACATGAAGACGGAGGCGCCCACCACGCAAGATTTTACGGCGACAAATATATCTTTTTCCCTACCTATAGCGGCAGAGTTTATGTAGTAGACAAAAACAGCATGAGTGCGGTTGCAAGCTTCAAAGCGGGTCTGGGTGCGGGTCATATAACCTTCTCCGTTCCCAAAAGATTGGCAATTGTAACCAACCACAAAGCGACATACGTCACGGTGGTCGATCTCTCCAATCCCCAGAGTCCGAAAGTGGTTGCGAATGTAGATGTCGCCAGGCCCCTTACGGCGGAGGAGTGGGCGGCAGGCAAAAATGTGCAGGCTCATACCAGCTATGTGGACGAGAGCGGCAGATACTTCTACAGCTGTGCCAACTGCGAGGCCAAGTTCTACTCTCTCGATCTCGATTATCTCTGGATCTCAAAATCTATACACCTGCCGGGAACGTATGTGGCGATGGGCGGTTTTGTACGATACTGAAACTATTGCGGCATAGGATTTTATGGTATCAGTTATGCTGTATTAAACAGTTTACGACCGTAAACAGTTTGTGCTCTTTTTACATTTGTACAGATTAAGATATATATAATTATAAATATGCTTTAATGAAAATAGAGTGCACTCTTATGGAAGGATTGTAAAATGGAAAAGAGTAACGAAACAGTAGAAAACGAAGTCGACGAGGCGAAACGCAGCTTTATGATTAAATATGGCAGGTTTGCCGCGACGGCGCCGCTTGGGATGTATCTGTTGATGGGCCCCGGAGCGTCAAAAGCGCAGGCATCCGGCTCTTGCGGACATCACGGACATCACGGAGGTCATGGACATCATGGAGGTCATGGAGGTCACGGACATCACTGGGGTCATGGCCACCCTTGACATAAAAGAGAAGAGAAGCTTCTCTTTTGGTAAAGTTTCAGAAATGTCCTCTCTATGCCCAATCCGTAGCCGCTTATATAAAAGATGAATCTCTCTTTCTCTTTTTTAAAAGGAGCGGTCGTGTCTACGGGCTTGAAAAGGGGAGTGCCGCACTCTTTCTGCAGATAGATGAGCTTCTTCAAAAGTATAATGAGAACTCCATAAATACTTTTTTCCCTCAAATTCCCGCCAAATATATCAAAAGCCTGATCGACCTCAGATTCGGCCGGTACGAGAGTGACGATATGGAGGAGTATGAGCCTCCGCTTGGAGTCGGTGAGTTTGTGGAGGATGAAAAAGAGAGAGTCTGTTACGATACAGGACGGATTCTCTTTTATGTCGCTTTCGATAATCCGGAACTGAAAAAGAAGATAGATCCGATTTTCGCCCATTTGTCCGCTAAACGCGGCGGCAGAAAAAAGGTCAATGTAGATTTTTCGCTCAAAGATTCAAAATGGCAGATTCTTTTCAACGGCAGACCCGTAGCTGCCGCCGCACCGAAGGAGACCATACCGCTGATTCTTCAGGAGAATATGATAATAGTTCACTATCAGTCCGAGCCATATCTGATGGCGATTCATGCGGGAGCCGTGGCCATAGAATCCAAAACCGTCATATTTCCCGGCTCCAGCGGTTCGGGCAAAAGTACTCTGACGGCGGCGCTGGCAGCAGACGGGCACTCTCTTTTTTCAGACGAGATAGCGCTTGTCGATTGTGAAGGAGAGATATCCTCTATCCCCTTTTGCATGAATATCAAAGAGGGGAGCTGGAGAGTTTTGCAAAACAACATTCCGGCTCTTTCGCAAAAAGAGAGCTATCTGCGTTTCGACGGCCAAAGAGTCAAATTTACTCCACCATTGAATCTTTCTCGAAAAAAGAGTAGCGTCGACATGATTATATTTCCGAAATATAGAGCCGGTAGCGATCTTTCTTTAAAGAGGCTCTCTGCATGTGAGACGCTAAAACGCATAAAAGAGGCCGGTTATCAGCTCGACAGCGAATTGTCGCAGCAAAATTTCGAAAAAATTCTCTCTAACGTTCTGGAAGCGCCGGCCTATCTTTTGGAGTACGGATCGCTCGAAAAGGCCAAACGGAAGGTGGAACGGCTGGTTCGTGGATAGAAGAGAAGAGATTGTTCAGCTCTGCCGCATTCTTTCGCTTGCCTATGACGACTCGCAGATAAGAGATGTGGCAGAAGAGATCAAAAGAGGCTATATCGACTGGGAGCGGCTGGTCGAGGTTGCAAATATAAATCTCCTGACCCCGGCGCTGTATGCCGTACTAAGAGACCACAATCTGCTCGACCTGCTGGACGATAACCGGCTGACGGGCTTTTTGAGTGAAGTTTACGAACTTAACCGCCGAAGAAACGAGAATATCCTGCTTCAGCTGCAAGATATTGAGCGTACTCTCGATGAAGAGGGCATATCTGCTCTTTTCCTCAAAGGCTCCGCGGTACTTAGTGAGAATCTCTACCCCGATATCGGTATGCGGATGATGAACGATATTGATATCATGATAGATAAAAACAGTTTCGACAGAGCGCTGAAACTTCTGAAAAAGAGCGGTTACGAAGAGTTCGGGCGCGATATGGGACGATGGCACCACCACACACCGCGAATGGCGAAAGAGGGTTTTCCTGCCGCGCTGGAACCCCATTTTCGCATAATTTTCGATCCGAATACCGAATATATCCCATACTCGAAAACCACCTCCGTTCCAAGCGGCAACCCCTCTTTCGAGCGTTCGTATGTACTTAAACCGACATGGCACCTTTACCATGCATTTTTACATACCTCGATAGTGGATCAAAACCATAAAAAGTGGAGGTTGGGGCTGCGTTACCTTTACGATTTTGTCCTGCTGGCAAAAGCCTACTCGGAACGCGTGGAGTGGAATGAAATCTATGAGCTTGCAAAAAGATACGGGCACGAAAATGCCCTGGAGGATTTTCTATACAGCGCAGAGGCGCTTTTCGGCCTGAAAACTCCGATAAAAGTGAACCGTTTCAGGGGATGGCTCCATCTGAAAAAGTCTTTGTGGCAGTCTACTCTGCAGACCGATACCGTAATCTTCAAACTCTACAGGGCCTATACGGAGCGCGATGAGATCTACTCCTACAGAAC
>JALSXE010000212.1:0-3843 GCA_027072755.1 Campylobacterales bacterium
GTATGTCCAGAGCTTTCCGAATTCAGAGAAGTTCCAATCTATCTTTTCGTCGAACCTGTGGGCAAGGTTCAGAAAAGTAAATGTGCCGTCACTATATGAAGGGAGGGGTGCGATACTCTCTTTAAGCGTTAAAGGGAGACCTTTCGCTTCCATCTCGAAAACCGGGGAGATTTTCATGGCTTTTCGCACTCTTTTTCGTAAAGTGTAAAAGAGTCTGTAGTAGATCTGCTTCGCTTTCAGGTAGCGGACCGTATGAAAAAGAGTGATTAGGCGGGCTCTTCTCATGAGAGTTCCGAAACTACGAGTCTCAGCTTTCCGCGCTCGGTCTTTTCGATCTTTTCGACATACTCAATGGAGTAGTCTATCTTGAAACGCATCTCTATCTCATATCTCAAGAGCTCCTCATCCTTTTGCGTATAGTTTTTGGAGCGGACGATATGGAAGGTGACAAACCCGCTCTTGTCCTGACGCACCTGCACCTCTCTGATGTTTACCATATTTCTGAAAATATGTCCCAGAATCATGATTTTCGAGCCGTCTTTCTGGACTATCGAGTCATAGCGTCTCCCCTCGATCTCCTCTACGATCCTACCGGCGCGTCCGCATGGGCACTTTTTCGGTTTTGAGGGCAGAGTCACTATGTCGTTTGTGCAGTACCGGAGAAAAAGCAGCGCATCATTCGCAAAAGAGGAACCTACAATGCGATAGCGGTTGGGATCGTCTTCGAAAGGAAGAAACTCTACATGGGCGAAATCTTCGTCTACATGCAAAGAGCCGTATTCGCACTCTGAAATATTTGCCACCGGTTCAGATAGTCCGTAGTGCTGCCTGGGTGCTGTGCCGAAAGCTTTTCTTATGAGCTCCTTTTGATGGGGCAGCAGGCTCTCCGCACCTATCGTTACCCATACTATCGGGTGGTCGAACGAGAGATTCTGCTCAAGCATCAAAGAGGCCATATATGCAAGTGTAGAAGGAAAACCGTGAATCCACTCCAGCTTCTTTTCGTTGATGACGCGAACATACTCTTTTACGGTTTCCGGCCCGAGATGGTACATGCTGAAAGTTACCTGCCTGAAAGGCTTGATAATTCTGTGAAACGGAGGTTTGGTCTGTCTAATAGGAACGATCACCTTCCCTCCGAAATTTGCGCACCATGTATCGAAAGTGATTCCCAGATTGACGCGGTAACGCCACCATACCGCCCACTTTTCGTTTTCGCACTCTTTGGTTTCGGGGAAAATCAGTCCGGCTCCGGTCGTACCGCTTGTTCGCACGGTGACCGACTCTATGGGAGCGGTGTTTTTGTTTAAAAAAGGTTCTATCTCTTCTTGCAACTGCTCTTTCATCAAAATAGGAAGGGTGCGGAGCGACTCAAAACTCTCGAATCCGTAGGGGTCGAACATATATTTATCGAAAAGAGTTTTGTAGTAGCGGCTGTTTTCGTATGCAAGTATCAGCTGGTCGCGCATTCTCTTTAGCCGGAGGCTTTCGAGTTCATCTTTCGGCAATTTGTCGCGCTCTTTTATCTCTTCGAAGATGTCAAAGAAGTTTTGCGAGAAACGCCTTTGGAAAATCCTCCTGCCTTCCATGCCGCAAAAGAAGTTTTGCAAAAAAACGGGAGACAACTCATAGATGAGCTCCGAAAGCCTCATGACATCAAACCTCTACAACCCTTTTCGATCTAAGCGACTCCAATATTTTAAAGGTGGTTTTCGTCGTATTGTAAATAGTTTCAAAAGGTATGGCGGGTGTGCCTCTTTTTACCGCCTCTTTGAAAGCCTTGAACTCGTTTACGAAACCTTTATCCTGATTCGCGCTTTTTATTCTCTCTTTCTGCCCTTTTTTATAGATCGTCAATTCTCTGAAATCGTTCATCTGCATCGAAACGCCGTTGGCAAAGAGCTCCAGATACTCTTTTGGCATACCGCTGTCGCCGTATGCATAGTAGTTTATGGTAGCCGTAGAGCCGTTTTTGTAGGTAAGAACTATGCTTACATTGTCTTCATCGGGGATCGATTTGTCGTTTTTGTGAATGCACGAAGCGTAGACAGACTCCACTTCGCTGCCCGTAAGATAGCTGCATGTATCTATAAAATGGCACACCTCTCCCACTATCCTGCCTCCGCCCACTTCAGGGTCCTGAATCCATACGTTTTTGGGGATGACACCCGCATTTATTCTGTAAAGAACCGACATAGGCGAGTCTCCGACACTCTTTTTCATCTTCTCGATCAGCGGAGAGAAGCGGCGGTTGAAACCGACCTGAACGATACTGCTTCCGTCGTAAGCGGCAGTTATGGCCTCCAACTCCTCCTCTTTTATGCAGAGAGGCTTTTCGACGAAGCAGTGCTTTTTCGCCTCTATCGCTTTTAGAACACTCCCCGCATGTCTGTCGTGGCGGGTGGTTACGAAAACCGCATTTATTTCACCGTTTCCAAAGATCTCATCCTCATCCGTAGTGATATATTTGAAACCGTGCTTCTCGCCTGTCCCGTGTGCGCTTACGCCTGTGGCGGTGCAGAGCCCCACCAGGTCGTACCCGCCGACCTTTTTGAGATTGGGCAGAATGACCGATTTGGTGAAATTGCCCGCACCTATGAGACCGACGTTGATGTACTCGTGCGTAACCGCTTTTTCTCTGATCTGCACACTCTTGTTCTTTTCGAGGTCCACTTCGCCCGGGTATTTGAGTACGATGCCCAGGTACTTCTCCCGAGTCTTGCCCTCCAGCAGGTCGTAAGCCTTCATGGCGTCTTCGAAGTCGAATGTGTGGGTGATGAGCTCTTTTGGGGTTATGCGCCCCTGCGCAATGAGCTGCAAAAAGGCTTCGAAGTTGCGCTGTTCGGTCCATCTTACAAGATCGTAAGGGTAGTCTATGCCCTTCTCTTCATAATCGGGATCGTAACGCCCGGGACCGTAAGCCATCGAAAGACGAAGATCGAGCTCTTTTTTGTAGTACTCGTTGCGGGGGATATCCATGCCGACCATGCCGACCACTACGACACGCCCGCGCATTCTGGATATATCTCCGGCATCGATGATGGGCTGGTTGCTGGCGGTAGAGGCGGTGATTATGACAGCGTCGACCCCGTAGCCGTTACTGAACTCCACCCCTTTTTTTACAAGATCCTGCGCATGGCAGACTTCGTCTGCTCCCAGCTTTTTGGCCAGCTCCATCTTGTCCGGGTCTATGTCGCTGCCTATAACGCGGCAGCCGTTGGCTTTTAAAAGCTGAACGGTAAGCTGCCCCAGAAGCCCAAGACCCATAACGGCGATGTTTTCGCCGAGTGTAGGGGCACACTGGCGCACACCCTGAAGAGCTATGGCACCGACGGTAACGAACGAAGCGTCCAGATCGTCCACGTCCTCCGGAATCTTTACAAAAAGGTTTTTGGGAATGTAGTTCACTTCGCTGTGGCTGGCATATCCGGCACCGCCGCACGCCACCCGCTCTCCGACCGAGATACCTTCGACCAGACGACCCACCTCCAAAACGCGGCCCGCACAACTGTAGCCCAGGGGAATCGGCGTATCGAGCTTGTTGAAAACCTTTTCGAGAGTGTTTTTAACACCCTCCTTTTTCATCTTGTCGATCACCTGCTTCACAAGGTCGGGACGGGCTTTCGCTTTGCCCAGAAGCGACTTTTTCGCTATGTCGACTATCATCTTTTCCGTTCCGGCAGATACCAGCGAAGCGGTCGTCTTTACCAATACGCCGTGGTCGTCACAAACCGGAGCCGGAACTTCAAAAAGCCCCAGTTCACCGGTTTTGTAGCTTTGGATGAGTTGTTTCATTGTTTTCCTTCTATATTGTCTATTTTCAGGTTCTGTACTAGTTGTATT
>JALSXE010000213.1:0-3833 GCA_027072755.1 Campylobacterales bacterium
CCCAGACGTTGACGGCGGTGCGGAACATATCCAAAATCCGATCCACCGCCGCGATCAATCCGATCGCCTCCAGCGGCAGTCCCACGGCACTTAAAATCATCGTCATCATCACCAGTCCGGCACCTGGGATTCCGGCGGCCCCTATCGATGCGAAGGTTGCGGTTACGAATATTACGATCTGCTCGCCGAAGCCCAGTTCCACACCGAAGCTGTTCGCTATGAACATCACCGCTATAGCCTCGTAGAGTGCGGTGCCGTCCATATTTACTGTGGCGCCGAGCGGCAAAATGAAGCCGGCGCTCTCCTTTTTGACCCCGCCTTTGGTTTCGCTCACCTCTATCGAGACCGGAAGAGTGGCGGAACTGGAGGCGGTCGAAAATGCGACAAGCACCGCTTCACGCACCTTTAGAAAGTAGGTGTAGGGGTTGAATCGGCCGATTAGATAGGCCACCAGCGGAAGAACTGCCAGTGCGTGCAGAAAGAGGGCGACCAGTACCGCTATGACGTAATCTTTGAGCTGATAGAGCGTCTCGAGCCCCTCTTTCGCTATGACATAGCCTATGAGCGAAAAGACCCCCAGAGGAGTCAGCTTTATCACCCAGCCGGCGATCTTCCCCATCGCGTCGTTGAGCGCGTCGAAAAAGCCGCTAAGCGTATCTCTTTTTTTATTTTCGAGGTGGAGTGCCGCTACGGCGAAGAGTATGACGAAAACGAGAACCTGCACGATTCTTCCCTCGGAGAGCGAGGCGAAGATGTTTGCCGGGACGAACGAGAGCAGCAGCGAGGATATGGAGTGCTCCTTCGGCGGCGAGACCGGTGCGCTGCCCGCAAGCTGATGGGCGCTGCCCGGCTCTATGATGTTCACGACGAGCAACCCGGCGGTGACGGCGAGGGCGGTTGTCAGAAAATAGTATCCGAACGCTTTGAGGCCGAGGTTTTTCAGAGCCTCCCCGCTTCCGAGCGATACTATGGCCACAAAGACCGACGCGAAGACCAGAGGGACTATAAGCATCTTAAGGAGCATCAGGAAAAGATCGCCCATCCATTTAAACGCGAGCATCGCGTCCGGCAGCCAGACACCGCAGGCGATTCCCAGAAAGATCGCCGCAAGCGTCAGAGTCTCCGTCGAAAGGTACTTTTTCATCTCTCTCCCCCAAGTTTCGGCAGCCGCCACCCTCTTTTGTAGGCTATGAGCCTAAGTGCGAGAGCCGCCGCCGCTATCGTTACGAGCGTAAAGTTTCCGAGGCATCCGATGCGGTCGCATATGAATACCGACACCGCTATAAGCAGTGCGATTGTACCGTAAAAATCGCTTGTAAGCACCATCGGAACCTCGTTTACCATGATGTCGCGTATCATGCCGCCGCCCACCGCCGTAATGAAAGCCAGAAGCATGACGCCGAATATGTTGAAGCCGGACTCTATGCCTACCAGTGCCCCTGTGAGCGCGAAAGCCACAAGGCCCATGCTGTCCATCAGTATGAAGATCGCGAACCTCTCCGGCCTCTTTTTGGCATGGAGTCTGAATAGGTACGCGAGCGCAACCGCGGCCGTGACGTAAAGAAGAACGGCCGTTTCGGTAAAGGCCACCGGCATACGTCCCACAATCACGTCGCGGATCACCCCTCCGCCCAGGGCCGTTAGAAAGGCGGCGATAAGAATGCCCAAAAGATCGAGCCCTTTTCTGACTCCCATCAGGTAGCCGCTTATCGCGAAGCTCACCAGCCCCAGTGCATCCGCAACCGCGAATAGCGTCATGAGATATGGTCGATATAGTCGTTTTTGAAGCCTACATAGCGGCGTGCCGAAGCGTAGAGATCTGCAACCTCCGTATCGCTGAGCTGCCGGACCGCTTTAGCCGGAGAGCCGATTATTAGGCTTCTTGGAGGAAACCTCTTTCCTCCCGTAACGAGCGCGCCCGCGCCCACTATCGACTCCCTGCCTATGACGGCACCGTCGAGAATGGTGGCGTTCATCCCGATCAGGCAGGCGTCTTCGACGGTGCAACCGTGAAGCATGACCCTGTGGCCGATCGTTACGTCGCTGCCGATTATCGTCGGGTGGCCGTCGCTCATATCCGGCTTTTTGTAGTGGGTCACATGGATCATCGAAAGATCCTGTATATTGGTTCTGTCGCCTATTCGGATCTTGTGCACGTCGGCTCTGACGACGCAGCCGAACCATATGGAGCACTCTTCGCCGCATTCGAAGTTTCCTATTATCGTCGAGTCGGGTGCCACCCATGTGTTTTTGCCGAGTTTCGGAAACCACTCTCTGTATCTTAAAAGCATCAAACCCCCTTTTTTGGCGAAATTATATTATCATAGTGAATGGATTTTCTGAAATTTGTCACACATGCCGACTGGAACGATCCGGTCAACTGGATCCCTCTTATCATTGTCATCTACATCGCCATATATATGATAGGAATCTTTTTCGGCGAAGAGTGATCAGAGCCTTTTGATCTTCTCTATCTCGTCCCGCAGACGCGCCGCCTCTTCGAACTCGAGCCGCTTTGCCGCCTCTTTCATCTTTTTGGTGAGCTCTTTGACGATTTTTTGACGCTCTTTTGCGGGCATCTTCTCTATTTTGCTCTTTTTTTCGTACAAAATGCCGTGATCTTCGAGTTTGAGATTTTCATCGAGCCGCCTGCCTACCGATTTTGGTGTTATACCGTGCTCTTCGTTGAAGAGCTTCTGTCTTCTCCTTCGATCGAGGGTTGTATCGATAGCCCTTTTCATCGAGTCCGTCATCTTTTGGGCGTACATGACAACCCTGCCGTTTAGGTTCCTGGCCGCCCTTCCCATCGTCTGGATAAGCGCGGTCTCCGAGCGCAGAAATCCCTCTTTATCGGCATCGAGTATCGCCACGAGGCTCACTTCCGGAAGGTCCAGCCCCTCCCTTAGCAGATTTATGCCTACAAGAACGTCGAATTCGCCCATTCTAAGGCTTCGTATGATCTGGTTACGCTCTATCGCGTCAATGTCCGAGTGCATATACTTCACCCTGAGGCCGAGGTCGTTGTAGTAGGTGGTGAGCTCTTCGGCCATCTTTTTCGTAAGTACCGTAACGAGCACCCTCTCTTTGCGGGCGACCACCTTTTTTATCTCGTCGTAGAGGTGCTCTACCTGGTACTTGCTGTCGACCACCTCCACCTCCGGGTCCAGAAGCCCGGTCGGCCTGATGATCTGCTCCGCTACCGTCGCGCTTAGGCTCACCTCGAGCTCCGCCGGCGTGGCCGAGACGAAGAGGTAGTGCGGAGCTTTCTCTATGAACTCCTCGAATTTCAGGGGGCGGTTGTCGAGAGCGCTAGGAAGCCTGAAGCCGTACTCTACCAGCACCTCTTTTCTGCTTCTGTCGCCGGCATACATCCCTCTGAACTGCGGAAGGCTCACATGCGACTCGTCCACTATGACAAGATACGGCCTCCCTTTGATCTCGAAATAGTCCAGAAGCGAGAAGGGGGTCTCTCCCGGCTTTTTGCCGGTCAGGTGGCGGGCGTAGTTCTCTATCCCTTTGCAGATGCCTGTGGTCTCGAGCATCTCGAGGTCGAATTCGGTGCGCTGTTTGAGCCGCTGGTACTCGACGAGCTTCCCCTCTTTTTTGAACCACGCGAGCCTCTCGGCGAGCTCTTCCTCGATGCTCTTTATCGCCAGCTGCAGTCTGTCGCCTCCGACAATGAAGTTGCTCGCCGCGTAGATCGTGGTGGTTTTGAGGTCTGAAATCTTGCGGTTTGTCAGGGGGTCGAACGTATAGATCGCCTCTATCTCGTCGCCGAAAAACTCCACCCGCAGCGCCTCCTCTTCGCTGTATGCGGGGTAGATATCTATAAC
>JALSXE010000214.1:0-1732 GCA_027072755.1 Campylobacterales bacterium
ATCCTTTATAGGCTCCGGCATCGTCGCGGAGAAAAGAAGAGTCTGACGCTGCTGCGGAAGGTAGCTGAATATCTCTTTTATATCGTCCAGGAAGCCCATGTCGAGCATCTCGTCGGCTTCGTCGAGAACTACGATAGAGGGGTTGAAATCCTCCAGTTTGCCGGAGCTGAGCATATCCAGAAGCCGTCCGGGGGTGGCGACGACAACCTGCGCTCCGCGGCTTATGAGATCGAGCTGGCGCCTGTAGCTCTGCCCGCCGTATACGCTGACCGTTCTTATACCGGCGAAACGGCCCAGGCTGAAGAGTTCGTCGCTGACCTGCGTCGCCAATTCGCGGGTAGGCGTTATGACGAGCAGGTCAACCCCGTTTCTCCACTCTATATTGTTGAGTGCAGGCAGACCGAACGCCGCCGTCTTTCCCGTACCTGTATGGGCCTGGCCAACAACATCGTGACCCTCGAGGATCAGGGGAATCACCTTCTCCTGTATCGGGCTGGGGACCTGAAATCCCATACGCTGAATCGCGCGCATGATGGGCTGTTTGAATCCGAAATCGGAAAAACGCACTGTAGGCTCTTTTTCTTGTTCGCTTTGTTGAATGGTCTCTTGTTCCATCTGAAATGTGACTCTTTGTGTTGAAGTATGGCTTCGAGCGACGCTGTCGGCACTTTTTAATACCGGCGGAGCGGTCGGAACGCTCATATGGTCGATCGAAGTCTCTTTACCGACGGCACGCATTAGATGCTCCCAAGCTCTGCGCCTGTCGGTGCCCATCTGGTAAATATACGGAGGTATATTCGCTGTAGACGGGAAGAACCGGCCGTTAAGGCCGGGTGTCAGGATGGCGCATTATAGCACAAAGGGTTGAAGTTAAACTCTGAAGCACCAAAGCAGATATAATATTTTAAGAAATTTTCAATGCCGACCTATTGTAGAGCCAAAAATCCGTATAGTTATCTGAACATGGGTATGTCGAGTTATAGCGTGATCGGCAAAATAACGGATTCTAATGTACAAAATCCTCAGGCTACAATACTATCGATCCACATCGGCCAGAACGAAAGAGGTCGATACCTCCACGCCGTTACGACGAAGCTCTCCGTATGCCTCCTGCAGTGTCAGACCGGTGGTAACTATATCGTCCACAAGCACGGCCTCTATTTCGCTTTGGCCGCTGTAGCCAAACCTTCTCGGATTTTGCAGCCTGAAAGAGAGAGGCTGTCCGGCATACGATACGCGGTTTTGTGCCCTGAGTACGTTCCATAAAGGTTTATAACCGCGCTTTTGGAGCTGTTTTGCCAAAACGGCCGTATGGCTGTAGCCGCCTGAAGAGTCGTCGTCTATCGGGAGGACATAGATGTCTCTATCCGGCATATCCAGGATTTTGAATGTTTCGTGCGCGACTATATTGTAAACGATCCATCCGTGCGGCAAATGTTTGGTGAGTAAAAAGGGCTCTAACTCATCATACGAGTAGAAGCTGACCACATCGAGTCCGCACCCGAGACGCCGCATTTTAGGCCGGGGAGCGAAAGATAGCTTCCTGCACTCTCTGCAGAGAGGTGAAAACGCCAATCTTCCGCAACTGAGGCAGCGCAACAGAAACCTCCTCTTCAAAGAGTAGAAAAGCGGGGCAAAGCAGAAGCCCTGGGCTCACTTCTCAATCTATCTTCAATACGGCCAGGAACGCATCCTGCGGAAGCTGCACTTTGCCGATCGCCTTCATACGCTT
>JALSXE010000214.1:1742-3814 GCA_027072755.1 Campylobacterales bacterium
ACCGTAGCATTTCGCTGTAACGTTTTTACCCATCGACTTTACGGTCTCTCTGGCTATCACCTTGTTGCCGATGGAGGCTTGCACCGCGACTTCGAAAAGCTGGCGCGGAATAAGCTCTTTCATGGCCTTGACAAGCTCCCTGCCCCGCTGCTGCGCCTTTTCTCGCGGCACGATGATGCTCAGGGCGTCCACCACATCACCCGCCACGCGCACATCGAGCTTCACGAGGTCGCCTTCGCGATACTCTATAGGCTCATAGTCGAAGCTTGCGTACCCTTTCGTGGCACTTTTTAGCTTGTCGTAGAAATCTACGACAATCTCGTTCATCGGCACCGCGTATACCAGCATCACCCTCTCTTCGTTGAGATACTCCATCTTCTCCTGAACACCGCGCCTGTCGGCCATCATTGTAATGATGTTGCCCAGGAACTCTCTGGGCGTTATTATAGTCGCACGTACATACGGCTCGTAGATTTTTGCGATCTTCCCGCTGTCGGGCATTTCGCTCGGGTTCTGCACCTCCACTGTCGTACCGTCGGTGAGCTCCACCCTATAGATTACGGTAGGGGCGGTCGCTATCAGATCAAGACCGAACTCCCTTTCGAGGCGTTCTTTCACGACCTCCATGTGCAGCATTCCCAAAAAACCCACACGAAAACCGAAACCGAGCGCCACCGATGTTTCGGGCTCGTAACTGATGGAGGCGTCGTTCAGTCTGAGTTTGTCGAGTGCATCCCTAAGCTCTTCGAATCTGTCGGTATCTATGGGGTAGAGACCGGCGAAAACGAAAGGTTTGGCCTCTTTGAAGCCGCCGACGGGCTCTTCGGTAGGGTGTCTGGCATCGGTTATCGTATCGCCCACCGCGACATCGCTGACATTTTTGAGCCCCAATACGACAATTCCCACTTCGCCGGTCTTTATCTCCTCCGTTTTTGTAGGTTTCATGGGGTGAGGATATGTAAGATCGAGCACCTGGTGCTTTTTGCCGGTACCCATAATGAGCACCTCCTGCCCCTTTTTGATGCTTCCGTCAAACACCCTCACGAGTGCAAGTGCACCGAGGTAGTTGTCGAACCAACTGTCGTAGATGATCGCCTTGGTCGGAGCGTTTTCGTCTCCGTGCGGCGGCGGCACCCTATCTACGATCGCATCGAGGAGTTCACGCACCCCCTGGCCCGTTTTGGCACTCACATATATTGCCCCGCTACAGTCGAGCCCTATAGTCTGCTCTATCTCTTCAACAACCCTGTCCGGATCTGCGGCCGGCAGGTCTATCTTGTTTATGACGGGAATGATTTCAAGATCGTTTTCAAGCGCGATATAGACATTCGCTATTGTCTGGGCCTCCACCCCCTGCGAAGCGTCGACTACAAGCAGCGCCCCCTCGGAAGAGGCGAGAGACTTGCTCACTTCGTAGCTGAAATCGACATGGCCGGGTGTGTCGATAAGGTTTAGGATATAGGGCTGACCATCTTTGACATACGTGAGGCGGACGCTTTGGGCTTTGATGGTGATACCCCTCTCCTGCTCTATATCCATCGTATCCATCATCTGGCTGCCGAGCTCTCGTTCGGTCACCGCTCCGCACTCCTGTATGATTCGGTCGGCAAGAGTGCTTTTACCGTGGTCGATGTGGGCGATGATAGAGAAGTTGCGAATCTTTTCCTGCACTTGAAACCTCTTGTATTAATTTGACCTCCCCGTCAGGAGAAGAGAGAGTTTACACTCTCGTTGTGGTATACGCGCCTGATCACTTCGGCAAAAAGCGGTGCCGCCGGAAGTACCGTGATCTTTTCGCACGACTCCTTGAGAGGAAGCGTGTCCGATACCACCAGTTCGTCCAGCTCCCCTTCACGAAGGCGATCGTATGCCGGCCCGCTCAAAACCGGATGGGTACAGCACGCTATGACGCTCTTCGCACCATGCTCTTTCAGAGCGGCGGCACCTTTTACGATCGTGCCTGCCGTATCTATCATATCGTCTACCAGAACGACGTTTTTGCCCGTGACATCCCCGATGATGTTCATGACTTCCGATTCGTTGGCCTTCTCGCGACGCTTGTCGACGATGGC
>JALSXE010000215.1:0-3813 GCA_027072755.1 Campylobacterales bacterium
GCTTTACGGCCAGAATATCCTCTTTGACCGACTCCAGAAACTCCGGAGTGTAGTCCGATATGAAAAAGAGTGTCATGTATGGCTCAAACCTGCTCTCTTCCGCCGCATTCAAAACTCTCTCCCTGTAGGAGAGCAGAGCCTCTTTCGTAGTGATCGGAGGCACCAGGTTCGGCATCACGAGTGCGCCGCTGAAAGTTTCGGCACTCAACGGAGCGACTATATCGAGCATCGTTTCGTCACGCAGATGAAGATGCATATCGAGTGGATCGTTTATCGAAATTACCATTTTTTTACCTTTTTAAGCAACCCTGTTTTCGCGAAAATTATTGTATTATATCGTTTACTTTTATCAAGCCACCTTACCCAAGGCGAAACTATGCACGAAATAATCGACTGGATCGTAGAGAGTGTCGGAGCTATGGGCTATGCCGGCATCTTTATAATGATGTTTCTCGAGAGCTCCTTTTTCCCCTTCCCGAGTGAGGTGGCGATGATCCCGGCAGGGTACCTGGCGAGCAGGGGCGAGATGAGCCTGACGGTCGCATTTTTGGCCGGAGCCGGCGGCTCTTTGGCCGGCGCACTCTTTAACTATATACTCGGCCACAGACTCGGGCGGGCATTTTTGATCAAGTATGGAAAATATATTTTTCTAAAACCGGAAACGGTCGACAAAACCGAAGCCTTCTTCGCCAAATACGGACCCGCCAGCACCTTCTGGGGGCGCCTGCTTCCCGGAATCAGGCAGTATATCTCCCTGCCTGCCGGCATAGGCAGAATGCCGCTGCTTGCCTTCAGCATATACACATTTTTGGGTGCGGGTCTTTGGTGTGCCGTTCTGCTATCTCTTGGCTATATCTTCGGCGAGCACGAAGAGCAGATCAAAGAGGTTCTGCACTATCTCCTCGGCGCTATTATAATAACGGTCATCGGGGTCTTCTACTACTACAGGAAGAAGAACAAAAGGATCGAAGAGGAGTTCATAGAGGAGCTGGAGAGCGAAAAGTAGGAGAGGGGAGCGCCCTCTCCCGTTCTTGAAGCGCTATATCGCCTCTTCGTTCTCTTCTCCGGTACGAATACGTACTACTCTCTCTATATCGCTTACGAAGATCTTTCCGTCTCCGATCTTGCCGGTTCTTGCGGCTTCGGTAATCTTCTCAACCACGGCATCCACATCTTCGGCCCTAACGACCACCTCTATCTTGATCTTCGGTATGAAGTCTACAACATACTCCGCCCCCCGATAGAGCTCGGTATGCCCGGCCTGGCGTCCGTAACCCTTCACTTCGCTAACGGTCATTCCGGTAATTCCGGCTTCCGCCAGCGCATCTTTCACCTCTTCTATCTTGAACGGTTTGATAATGGCTTCGATCTTTTTCATGGACCTCTCTCTTTGTTGATTTTAAATTACGTCACAGATGTTACGCAAATTCCGGGCAAAGCCCGCAATTTGGCAGGGCCTGTGCGGCCCTACAACCCCCTAAAGCTTCGAAATCCAAGATTTCGAGATGATTTTACGCATTCTGTGTAAAATCAGTAACGTCAAAACGCGCGCTTGAATTCAGGGTAGGCCTCCACACCGCACTCGCTGACGTCTATGCCCTCCATCTGCTCATCGTCGCCAGCCCTGAAACGGACCACCCTGTCTATCGCAAAGAGTGCAATGTATGATACCACAAACGCGAACACTCCGACCACCAAGACACCCTTAAGCTGTGCGAAAAAAGAGACATCTTCGGCGAAAATTCCGACCGCAAGAGTTCCCCATATACCGTTTACAAGGTGCACCGATAGCGCTCCGACCGGATCGTCGAGCCTGAAGCGGTCGAACAACGGTACGGCGAAAACCACCAACGCGCCGCCTATGACGCCTATGAGTATCGGTGTATATATATCGAAAAGATCCGCTCCGGCCGTAATCGCCACAAGACCGCCGAGAGCGCCGTTGAGGATCATCGTAATATCGAACTTTTTATACTGGATATAGACGATAAGAGCCGCGACTATAGCCCCTGCCAGCCCGGCGGTATTGGTATTCATTACGGTAAGCGCCACCAGATCGGCATTCTCTTTGGATGCGATGGATCCTACGGACCCCCCGTTAAACCCGAACCATCCTATCCAGAGTATCATCGCTCCAAGCGTAACGAGCGGAATGTTGGAAGCCGGGATCACCTTCACCTTTCCATCCACATAGCGCCCCCTGCGCGGACCTATCACCAGAATCGCGGCCAGCAGGGCCCACGCTCCGGTGGAGTGGATTACGGTCGAACCGGCCAGATCGTGCATGGCGCTTATGTCGAGGAAAGTGCCATCGAGCATGTTTGCGCCCCAGGTCCAGTTGACGACGAGCGGGTATATAACGGCCGCCATCAAAACGGTAAAGATCATAAGGGGAATTATCCGCGTCCTCTCGCTAACACCTCCGCTCATGATATTGACGGTCTTTCCGACAAACGCCATCTGAAACAGGAACGCAGCCCACTTGCTCACGCTGTCGTTCTCCCACGAGCCGAAAGCGAGCTGGTACCCTACAAGCAGAAAGGCCATGGAGGCCACTGCGTATATCATCGTATTGACCGTCAAAACGGCACTCACATTCTTCGTACGCACGATACCCGCCTCCAGCATCGCGAAACCCGGCACCATAAATATGATCAGGGTCATCGCGAAGAGCAGAAAGAGGGTATCTACGATATAGGAAAACTCTCCTATCGCCATAACTACTCCTTTTAGATAAGATGTCCGAGTAAAACGGTACTCATCGCACACTGCGGTTTAAAGCGTCATTATAGAATGGGGGACAAAGATTTCAAACAGATTAATTGATTAGATTTTATACAGTTTCTTGTATACCAAAGGAGTTTTGAGGGGTTTTTATGTTTAAAATTTAATCAGCACTCAGGCCGCAAGCCGTGCGGCCCGATGTTGAAAGCGACTGTTACAGGGCTTCGCGATCGGTCTCTCCGGTACGGATCCTTACGACCTTGTCGATAGATGTTACGAATATCTTTCCGTCACCTATTTTGCCGGTACGGGCCGCTTCCGAGATCTTTTCGACAACCGTCTCGGCATCATCTTCCGAAACCACTACCTCCAGCTTGACTTTGGGCAGAAAGTCCACCACATATTCGGCCCCGCGATAGAGTTCGCTGTGCCCCTGCTGACGACCGTAACCCTTTACTTCGGTTACTGTCATCCCTGTAATTCCGGCTTCCGCCAGTGCATCTTTCACATCTTCGAGTTTGAACGGCTTGATTACCGCTTCTATCTTTTTCATCTGCTGCTCCTGCTAAGATTGTACGATATGTGCCGCCGGCACGAAGGCCGGCATACTCCTGTTTATATCCGATTACAGATTGAGTGCACGCTCACCGTGAACGGATTCGTCAAGACCCATGGTTTCGGTCTCTTCATCGACACGTCCGCCGCCGGTAACCGCAGCCGCTATAAAGTAGACTATGGCCGTGACGATAGCGCTGTATACGATGGTGAGGCCCACAGCCATCAGCTGGCTTACAAGCTGGCTTCCGAGGCTGTAGTTTTCGGGCATCGCATAGTCGGCGATAAAGAGGGCGGTCGCGATGGAGCCCCATATTCCTACAAGACCGTGTACCCAGAATGCATCCAGAGAGTCGTCGACCTTGAACATCTTCTTTATTTTAGAGACGGCCAGGAATCCGAGGAATCCGCCTACAAGACCGATGATGATCGCTCCGCCGACACCCGCCGTACCGGAAGCCGGTGTAATCGCCACAAGACCCGCAACGGCACCTGAAGCGCCGCCCACGAGTGTAGGCTTCTTGAAGATCAGCC
>JALSXE010000216.1:0-3807 GCA_027072755.1 Campylobacterales bacterium
GCACCTTTTTGGTGCACCTTGGCGAATTTGCTTACGAAGCTCTGCAGAAGGGGCTCTACCAGCACTTCGGTGCGAGCGGCGTATCGGCCTTCGTCCTGGCGGCAACGATCTTCTGGGGGGCATGGATCTACTCGATGCGGAGCCCGGGAGTGCGGGACAACATATTCCTCCCCTTCTCCGAATACGATACGCAGAAGGTGGAGGGTCTGAAGATGGTAAACGGGGTGACGGACTTCTACATGAACCAAACGGAGGAGATAATCGTCGTGAAGTTCGACAACGAAATAGTCGACGAAGAGGTGATAAAGACCTTCCTGAAAAAGCGGTGATCCGCCTCAGTTAAGCCTGACGACACGCACCGAGTCGCCGGGCTCTTTGTCGCCCTCCTCCTCGTCGAGCCAAAGCAGGCCCGCATTTGCCAGCAGGTTGGTCAGGATGGCACTGCTGCCGCTCCTTTTACCTTCGAAATCGCAAAGATACTCACCATCTTTAAGCCTCAGATTGCAAGCCGCGAACTCGACTTTGCCCTTCGCCCTTTTCCTGTAGCCCTCTACGATACGGGCGTTTACGACCGGGATGGTGAATTCCCTGCCCGTCATCCTGTATAAAATGGGCAGAACGTAGAGCAGAAATGTGACTGTGGAGGAGTATGCGAAGCCGGGCAGCGCGACTATGAACCTGTTCTCTTTTTGCGCCACCATCACATGCTGCCCGGGCTTGATGCGGACCCCTTTGAAAATCACCCTGCATCCGAGTTCGTCGCGGATCACATCTTTTACGAAGTCGTAATCTCCGACACTCACGCCGCCTGTGGTAACGACGATATCCGCACTATTTAGTGCCCGTCTCATAGCCTCGGTTATGGCGGACCTTTCGTCATGCACACTTCCAAGCTGCACGGCTTCCCCGCCATGCTGGGAAACGAGCGCTTCGATAGTGTAGTTGTTCGAGCTGCGTATCTGCGCCGGGTTGTCGCTGCACTCCCCGAGTTCCAAAACCTCGCTTCCGGTCGCCAAAACAGCCACCTTCGGCTTTTGATAGACGAGCGGAGAGACGATATTCAGACTCGCCATTACGCCGCTCTCTGCAAAACCGACCTTCGTTCCCCTGCCGATGAGAACCTCGTTCCGCCTGAAATTTTCACCCACGGGCCTGACCGCAAAGCCTGCAGGAACCGGCTCCTCTATTCGCACGGTTCCGCCCTCTACGGTTACGTTCTCTATCGGTATGAGCGTATCGGCCCCTTCGGGCATCAGGGCACCGGTAAATGTCTTTATCGCAGTTCCCGGAACAACCTTCAGCCCTTCGGTATCACGGCCGGCCGGATTGACCTGAATGATCTCCAGAGACCCGAGCTCCTGGTCGCCGCCGATAATCGCATATCCGTCCATCGCCGATGTGGGGTATTTCGGGGAGTTCTCTTTTGCGACTATATCTTCCGCCAGTATGCGCCCGAGCGTATCGGGAAGAGGAAGCTTCTGAACCCCTACCGTCTCGATATCGGCCGACTCGAGCAGTTCCATAGACTCTTCGAACGAGATGAACCCCATCTTCACCCCTTCGCCAGAAGGCCGCTTCCGGCCATCGGAGTGGAGCGCTCCGCGGCGTATATGCGCCTGCCCTCTATGACGTCGTACTTCCATATGGGAGCGTTGGCCTTGAAATCCTCCACGAAGGCGTCGAGCATCTCCAGGGCCAGGCGCCTCTTGGGGCTGAAGATAGCACATGCGAACGATGAGGTATGCACGGGAACATCCCCCTCGCTGTGCGCCATAGCCAGAAGCGCCCCCTTTTTAGCCAGCCTCTCTCTCCACTCTTCAAACCATCCATCAAGTAGGGGGCGGTAGATATCGAAACTGAGAGCCTCTATGCCCCCCTCTTCCCGTACGGTTCCGACAAAGGTGACCATCGCACCGTAGTTTCTGTTGTGCTCCGCACCGTACCACCTGCTCAAAAGAGCCTCTACCTCTATCGGCCCTTTGTATATCAGAACCATTCCTACCCGCCGCATACGGGCGGAAGCAGGCTCACCCTGTCGCCCGATTTGAGCTTTACGTCGAGAGTATCGACCATTCTATCGTTCACGGCCACGGCAGACTGCTCAAGCCACCGAGCCACTTCCGGGTCTTTTCTCAAAATTTCGGCCACATCGGCCAGGGTCGAGGCGTCCACTTCGACGGGACTCTTTCCTATGGGTCCCAGGAATTCGACTCTTACCATCGCTCTCTCCTTCCGTTTTTGCAAGATTATATCACACAGGGTATAATGCGCCCATGATTTTCGGAAAAATCGAATACCTCAACCTGCTGCCTTTTCATTTATTTTTAAAGCGTCGTCTGAGAAACAGCTCCGAAAAGAGCGCATGGCAAAAACGCGGCTCGGTCCCATCGAAGATCAACCGGGCTTTTCTTTCGGGCAGAGTTGATGCGGCCGTAATCTCCAGCATAAAGAGTCGCGGATGCAGATGCACCGACTTCGGCATCATAGCCGACGGCGAGGTCAGAAGCGTACTTCTGCTTCCGGGAGCGAAAAAGAGCGACATAGAGTCGGACACCTCCAACATGCTGGCGAAAGTGCTTGGACTCAAAGGCGAGGTGCTTATAGGCGACAAGGCCCTGCACCACTACCATAAGAATCAAAACAGAGGCATAGACCTGGCGAAACTATGGAAAGAGAGAGAGGGGCTCCCCTTCGTATTCGCAAGACTCTGCGCCCATCCGCGCCACTTTGCGCGCATAGAGAGGATCTCTCGCGATTTTTTTAAAAACCCTCCAAAAATTCCGATATATATCCTCAGACGCCAGGCCGCGCTGCACGGTCTGTCCGAAGCGGAACTTAGAGCATACCTGAAACTGATATATTACAAAATGGAGTGGAGAGAGAAGATGGCCCTGAAACAATTTTTCCGCCTTGCCGCCAAACGGCACAAAAGCAAAACATAATAGTGTGATAAACTAACGGCATGAAGCTTTTTGTATATCTTTTTATTATAACGGCACTCGCTTGCGCCAAGGCGCCTGCGTTCGAACCGGTAAAACCCATTCCCCTTACCATAGAGTATGATCGCAAAAAGGCGGAGCTCGGCAGAGCCCTCTTTATGGATCCGGGGCTCTCTTCGGACAAAAACGTGGCGTGTGTGAGCTGCCACAGTTTCGACCACGGCGGAGCGGACCCGAGGCCGGTCTCCATCGGCTCACACGGCAAAAGGGGTGTCGCAAACGCGCCGACCGTATACAACAGCTACTTCAATTTCCGCCAGTTCTGGAACGGCCGCGCGAAAGATCTAAAGGAGCAGGCGAAGGGTCCGCTTCACAACCCGGCCGAAATGGGGATGGTTACCGAAGAGATAGAGCGCTATCTAAGAGGCAGCGACTTCTACGCCGAGGCTTTCCGAAAGATTTACGGTAGAGCTCCTACACACGACGACGCGCTCGACGCCATCGCCGAATTCGAGAAGGCCCTCATTACACCCAACTGCAAATTCGACCGATTTTTACGAAAAGAGACGAAACTCTCGAAGCTCGAATACAGAGGTTACAAGCTCTTCAAAACGCTGGGCTGCGCGACATGCCACAACGGCATAAATGTGGGAGGCAACAGCTTCCAGAAGATGGGGCTCATCTTTCAGTACCCCTGGAAGGAGGGATCGCCCGACCGCTACAACATCACCCACTCTCCCGGCGACAAGAACGTATACAAGGTTCCGACACTGAGAAACATCGAGCTTACCGCACCCTATTTTCACGACGGCAGCGTCCCGACACTCGAACTCGCACTTCAGAAAATGGCCTACCACAACCTCGGCTT
>JALSXE010000217.1:0-3807 GCA_027072755.1 Campylobacterales bacterium
GACCAGTATCCGCGGGGCGTGGTCGGAGAGGTCTGAGAGTTTGTCAGACCGTAGATAAAGTTGTTTATGACGATCAGAGTTATATCGATATTACGCCTACAGCCGTGAATTGTGTGGTTTCCTCCGATTGCCAAAGCGTCACCGTCACCGGCTACGCAGATAACGTGCTTGTCCGGGTTGGCCAGCTTTATACCTGTCGCGTAAGCCACAGTACGTCCATGTGTTGTATGGACCGTGTTGAAATCGACATAAGAGCTAAAACGTCCCGAACAGCCGATACCTGAAACTACACAGACATCATCTTTACTGATGCCGAGCTTGTCTATAGCCCTGATGAAAGATTTCAAAATGACGCCGTCGCCACAGCCCCAGCACCAGAGTGTGGGCATCTTTTCCGTTCTCAAATATTCGTCGTAATTAAATGCCATATCAGAATACCTCCTTAACTTTATCGATAATGTCCTGCGGCGAAAACGGTCGTCCGTTCGTTTTGGTCAGTTTCTGGATGTCCTTGCGGCCCATTGCGCGCTGGATCTCTTCGAGGTACTGCCCCTGGTTCAGTTCGACCGACAGAATCTTGTCGAATTTCTGACCGAGCTCGTAGAGCCTCTCTTCAGGGCTCGGCCAGAGTGTAATCGGTCGGAACATACCGGCCTTTATACCCTCTTCTCGCAGTCTATGGATCGCCTCTTTGATGGCGAGCGATGCCGAACCGTAACCTACAAGCAGAATGTCGGCATCGTCGAGCATATACTCTTCGTTCAGTTCAAGTTCGTCACGATGCTCGTCCACTTTTCTGAAGAGTCGGTCGATAAGTTTGCGGCACGTTTCGATCTCTTCCGTCGGAAAGCCCATGTCGTCGTGATGCAAACCTGTAAAGTGGTAGCGGTAACCTTTGAACATCGGGTTCAAAACCGCCGGTTCGTCCTGTGCGACACCGTACGGCCTGTACTCTTCGGGGGGACCGTCGAAAGTTTTTCGCGGTTTTATTCCGGCCTTCACCTCTTCGAGGTCCGGAAGTATCGCTTTACCGTGCATGTGGCCTATCGTCTCGTCGAGCAGAACGATAACCGGCTGCATGAAGCGGTCTGCAAGATTGAACGCCCTGACCGTTTCCGTATAACACTCTTCGAGGTTTCCGGCGCATACCGTAATCGACTTGTAGTCACCGTGTGACGGGTTTTTCGCCTGGGCGACATCCCCCTGCGATACACGGGTCGGCAGACCCGTAGAGGGGCCTCCGCGCATAACGTCGACCACGACAAGCGGCACTTCCGCCATCTGGGCCAGACCGAGGTTTTCCGCTTTCAAAGACATACCGGGACCGGATGTTGCCGTCATAGCGCGAACACCGCTCATAGAGGCGCCTATCGCGGCACAGATCCCGCCGATCTCATCCTCCATCTGAATACATGCACCGCCGACTTTGGGCAGCAGATCCGAGATCGTATGCATAACCTCGCTCGAAGGTGTAATCGGATACCCTCCGAAAAACATACATCCTGAATCGACAGCCGCCTGCGCCGCCAGATCGTTACCGCTGGAAATTACTTCTCTTGCCATTCTTACTCCTTATGCGCTCAGCGTCATATATTTATTGCGTTTTATCGCTTCCGCCCGCTCTTTTGCCGCATCGGTCAACTTGGCGAATTTGTACTCTTTTCTATCTGCTACGAAAATAGCGAAGTCGGGACAGCTAAGCTCGCAGTCGTTGCACCCTATACATAGCTCGGGCGCCTCTACCGTAATCATGGCGCCGAGTACGGAATGGGGCTCGTAACGCATGGCCAGTACGCCCGCGGGACATACAGATACACATATATCGCACGCTTTACAGCGACTCTCGTCGGTCCAGACCGGTGTATTTTCCGGCGCTTTCATCAGACTCATTGCTTCTCCTTCTTTGGGTTGAATTTTCCTACGGCGCAGGAGACGAAACTTTTACCCTTCATCACCGCACCCTCGATGCTTGAAATCTCATCATCGATTAGAGGATAACCCAGCTTTCTTAAGGTCGAAATAAAAAGCTCCTCATCATCCTTGCCCTTTATCTCTACTGTTACCTTTCGTGGCATCACACTCAAATCGACTTCGACACTGTTACCGAAACGCTCAGAGAGCGCCTTTTTTATTGTGTTGGCGCACCCTTCGCATCTAATGTTGGCAACATCGTAACTTTTCAGCATTACCGTCTACTTTGCCATTACCTCTTTTACGGCTTTTCCAATATCCGCCGGCGAAACTACGACCCTCACACCCGCAGCCTCGAGTGCCGCCATCTTCTCGGCCGCGGTACCGCTGCCGCCGGAGATGATAGCGCCCGCATGGCCCATCCGTTTACCTTTGGGAGCGGTCTGGCCGGCAATGAACGCCACTACAGGCTTGCTTATGTGCTCTTTGATAAACTCGGCCGCCTGGATCTCCAGATCACCTCCTATCTCACCGATCATGACGATCGCTTCCGTTTCGGGGTCGGCTTCGAACATCGGAAGTAGCTGCTTGTAGCTAAGACCGATGATCGGATCGCCGCCGATACCGACAGCCGTAGTGATGCCGAGCCCCTCTTTCACGACCTGGTTGGATGCTTCGTATGTCAGGGTGCCCGACTTCGATATAAGACCTACGGGCCCTTTTTTAAAGATAAATCCGGGCATGATCCCTATTTTACACTCTTCGGCCGTAATGACACCGGGGCAGTTCGGCCCTATTGTGTTCATCCCCTTTTTGGTGGCATACGCTTTGGCGTACATCATATCTTTAACGGGTGCGCCTTCGGTAATTATGACTGCAAGCTCCACACCGGCATCGGCGGCTTCCATAACGGCATCGGCAACGAAAGCCGGTGGAACGAATATCATGGAAACTGTCGCGCCGGTTGTCTCCACAGCCTCTTTGACCGTGTTGAAAACGGGCTGTCCAAGATGCTCCTGCCCACCTTTGCCCGGAGTCACACCGCCGACTATTTTAGTTCCGTAATCGATGCACTGTGAAGCGTGGAAAGTACCCTCTTTTCCGGTAAATCCCTGGACGATTACTTTTGTATCACTGTTTACTAGAATACTCATAAAAACTTCTCCTTTTTAAAAATCGGTAACCTGACTTTTTGGATGCAAGTTTGCATACCAAAAACTCGTAAAAAGCTATGAAAGCGAAGCAGTTCACTTTCATTTAACGCTTTTTACCCTTTACTTCGCAGCTTCGACCGCTTTTTTTGCGCCGTCGGCCAGATCTTCAGCAGCTATGATGTTTTTGATACCGGCGTTGTTCAGGATCTCCGCAGCTTCCGTTGCATTGGTACCGTCGAGTCTTACGACGACCGGAACGTTGACATCTGTGATTTTAGTAGCTTCGAGAATTCCGTTGGCTACTCGGTCGCAGCGTACTATACCTCCGAAGATATTTACGAAGATAGCCTTCACATTAGGATCTTTGAGGATGATTTCGAACCCTTTGGCCACAGTCTCCGGATTGGCTCCGCCTCCCACATCGAGGAAGTTTGCGGGCTCTCCGCCCTCATGTTTGATGATATCCATAGTCGCCATCGCAAGACCGGCACCGTTAACCATACACCCGACGTTTCCATCCAGTTTGATATAGCTCAGGCCGTGCTCTTTCGCCTCCACTTCCGTCGGCTCCTCTTCGGTCAGGTCCCTCATCTCGAGAATGTCGGGGTGTCGGCCCAGAGCGTTGTCGTCGAAGCCCATTTTGGCATCGAGAGCAAGGAACTTGCCGTCGCCGGTTTTTATGAGAGGGTTTATTTCGATCATCTCGGCATCTTTGTCCATATAGACATCGTAGAGTGCCTTG
>JALSXE010000218.1:0-14461 GCA_027072755.1 Campylobacterales bacterium
TCGACAGCGACAACGACGGTGTAGCCGACAAAAACGACAAATGTCCGGATACGCCCAAAGGTGTAGAGGTGGATCTGAACGGTTGCCCTCTCGACACCGACGGCGACGGAGTGCCGGATTTCAAAGATGAGTGCAGGGGCACGCCCGAGGGTGTAAAAGTGGACGCGAAAGGGTGCCCGATAGATAGCGACAACGACGGTGTAGCCGATTTTATCGACAGGTGTCCGAACAGCAAGACGACAAAAGTCGACGAGCACGGCTGCGCGCTCGACAGCGATCGTGACGGAGTACCGGACTATCTCGACAAGTGCCCGACGACTCCGGAGGGATTCAAAGTAGATTCGCAAGGGTGTGCCGTAGGCTTTACGATGCATGTGAACTTCGCCACAAACTCGGCCAGGATCGAGTCCAAAGATACCCCCTATATAGACAAGCTTGTCGCATTCATGAAAGAGCATCCGCAGACAAAAGTGCGCCTCGAAGGGTATACCGACAGCGACGGAAGCGCCGCCTACAACCTCAAACTCTCTGCCAAACGTGCCGAGGCGGTCAAGAGAGAGCTTGTAGCCAGAGGTATTGCCGCTTCCAGAATAACCACCAAAGCGTATGGAGAGGAGAACCCTATAGCCTCCAACGCGACTCCGGAAGGAAAAGCTCAAAACCGCCGTGTAGAGGCCGTTTTGATTCCGACCGAACACTAAGAGCCGCGGTTTTCGTGCCTTCAGGCACGAAAACCCCGCTTTCTTCACTCCATCTGCCGTCAAATCACTCTAATAAATATATCACTGCAGCCGATATTGCTATACAGCTTATCTTGTAAAGCGTTCAAGACAGCACTATCCGAGGCCGCCTACGAATCCGTACCTAATGGAGTTCACTGGCAAAAACGGAAGGATAGATGCTGAAAGAGAAATAGTGTCAAAGGAGTCGATAGATATGTTTTCAGGCAGCAGGAGCAGCGCTCTAAAGGATAGAATCGTAGAACTCGAGAACGAAAACAGACTTTTAAAAAGTGAGATCGAGTCATTGAAAAGTGAGCTCGAAACCTCGAGGGGCCGAGAGCAGACGCAGGAATCCAAAGATGACTCCGAGCTCAAAGAGGAGCTGCTCAAACTTCTTATCGAAAGTTATGACGACGGCACGGAGTTCCTGCAAGACTCCATCGAAGAGAACCTGCAGATGCTCGAAGAGGGCGGACGGCTGAACGAGACGAATACCGAAGAGGCGGCACAGATAGGCAAAAAGAGCGGCGACGTCATATCAGCCATGCAGAATATCGTTCATAAGTCCGACTCTCTCAAAGAGGATTCGGAAGCGCTCAACAACCATGTGGCTTCCATATCGGAGATCATCAATCTCATAAAGGATATAAGCGACCAGACCAACCTCCTCGCTCTCAACGCCGCTATCGAAGCCGCAAGAGCGGGCGAACACGGGCGCGGATTCGCGGTCGTCGCGGACGAGGTAAGGAAACTCGCCGAAAGAACCCAGAAGGCTACGCAGGAGGTGGAGATAAACATCTCCACCCTCAAGCAGAGCTCGTCGGCCATCGTAGAGGCCGGAGAGTCGTTTCAGGCCGATGCGCAAAGAGGCATGGAGGAGTTGGAAGATTTCAAAGAGCGCACCGACAGGGTCATACAAAACTCACAGAGATTAAAAGAGCAGATGTCGGCAATCATCAACGGCATGAAAGTAAGTAACGGAAAGATAGACCATATACACCTGAAACTGCAGGGCTACAACGCTCTTCTAAACCGAAAAAGGGTCGATTTGCCTGACGAGAAGAGCTGCCGGTTCGGAAAATGGTTCAGTAGCGAATTAGGAAAGCTTCTTGCCGACGATAGAGAGGCTCTATCCGCCATAAGCCGGCACCACCACAACGTCCACAGCGGACTCATGCAGGCCTTCGAACACTTCTTCGACAAAGACGACTTCATGGCGACCGTCGAAGATATGAAAAAGGTCGAAAGCTCCAGCAAACTCGGCTTCGAGATTCTTCAGGATGCCGTAAAAAGAGCAAGAGGCTAAAAGGGCTACTCACGCCTGCATGCCTCCTCTTTGGCCTTAATTACTTCGAGACGGCGCAGGATGTGCTCGAGTTCCGCGATATTCTCTTCGCACTCTCTTTTGAGCGCATCCCTTCGACTCTTTATCAGATCTATCTGCTTTTGCAGATCTTCCATGTCAATTCGGCACTTTTTCGCCGCCTCCTCCTCTTTGTCGAGAACCCACTCCGTAGCTTTTTTTAAAAACTCTACCATTTCAAACTCCTTTTTTACAGATGTTATGCAAATTCCGGGCAAGGCCCGCGATTCGGCAGACAACCCCCTGAAGCTAAGAGTTTATCGATTTCGTCTCTTTTGCGTAATCCTTCTCACACGCTATTTTGAGGCAGTCGGGAAGCGGCCTCGACTCTATGAAAGCTCTCATGTTTTCGAGTGAAATCTCCATGATTCTCCTTAGCGCCTCTTCTGTGTAGTACGCCATATGCGGAGTATAGAGTATATTGTGGCGGGCCACATATTTTAAATCGCTTATCACATCGAGACATAGCCGGTTTTCGACACTTCCGTAGAGCTCATCTTCTATGATCTGCGCTCGTGCGACATTGACTATGATAGCATCTTTTTTTACAGTCTCGATATTCCGGCTGTTTATCAGCCCCTTTGTTGCAGGCGTCAGAGGAAGCGCTATCATAATGACATCGCTCGACCCAAGAACCGTATCAAGGCTCTCGCTGAACTCTATGCCGAGCTCATCCACTATTTCGCGTCTCGTTCGAGACCATGCCGCCAACCGCATACCCATGCCCCTGCCTATATGGGCCATTCTTGAGCCGATGGCTCCCAGGCCGAGTATCCCCAGCCGTTTGCCGAAGAGTTCCATCCCTTTGAGATCTCTATATTCGAATACTCCCTCTTTGGCTCTTGTTATGGCGGTATGCGTATGTCTCGTAGAGTTCAGAAGTAGAGAGAAAGCGAATTCGGCGACAGCAGGACCGCCGTACCCCTTGACGTTCGAAGCGACGATCCCGCGACTGTAGAGCGCACTGCAGACGATATGTTCGTATCCGGTGGATCTGGTCTGGATATATCTGAGCTTTGGAAGCTTCGAAAGGATTTCGTCGTCTATTCTGGAGTGGACGAAAACGCTCACAGCCTCATATGCGGCCTTCATGGTAAGAGCTTCGTTGATGGTCTCCTCGAAAAACGAAAGCTCTTCATTTTTCAGATGTCGTGAAAAAAACTTCCTCTCTTCCGGTTTCGTCTCGAAAAAAGCGATCTTCATAAGAATCCTTACCAGGGAGATTTGACGATACTACCCGTCAAATATTGTACCACCCATGGAGCCCATAAAGTTAACAGCCGGTTTTTCACACCCTATACACGGTGTGAATAATTTTTATTACCTCACTATCATTTCTACTTCACAACGGTATGGATGATACGATCATACTTCAAAAGCGGCAGTCGTATGTTCGTTGAAAAGGCGACAGCGGTTTCGTAACAAGCTCCAAAAGTTCAGGGTTTTAAGAGGTCCGCTTAAGTACAATCGCTCTTATCGAAACGCAAACAGCCGCACACGACAGGAGAAGAGGCATGGATCGCAACATAGAAGAGCTCGGAATCGAAATCGAACGCCGTATCAGGCTCTTTACCGAAGGCATGGACGAAAATGCCCAGGCGTACGAGATTGCCGAACTTCTCGAGCAGATGCGCGAAGTTGACAAAAAGCGTTTCATCGATCTTCTGAAATCTTTCCCGGAAGACCTCAAGGCGGACGTACTTTCGGAGCTTTCCAAAAACGCACAGGAAGACGCTCTCGAAGCGATAGATGCGAAAGAGCTCGCCGATATCATCGAAGAGATGGATACCGACGACGCCGCCGACATAGTCCAGCAGATCGAGGAGATCGACGAAACGAAAGCCGAAGAGGTCCTCGACGAGATAGACAAAGAAGAGAGCAGGGTCATCCGCGAACTCATCAGTTACGATGAGAATGAAGCCGGCGCACACATGCAGACCGAACTCTTCAAAGCCTATATAGACGAGACGATCGGCGACTCTGTAAAACGGCTCAAGCAGATGAAGGCGGAGGGCGGCCTCGACAACGCATACCACGTCTTCATAGTCGACAACAGAGACCGTTTCATGGGAATGATGCCGATGGAGGACCTCGTTTTGCAGGGACCCGACGAAATCTATCGTAATGTACTGGCCAAAGAGGGTGCGTTGACCGTGGCGGTGAACCCGAAAGATTCGATCGACAAAGTGATCGAACTGGCCGGTAACTACAACATGAACGTCATACCGGTCGTAGACGAGTTCGGTATTCTGCTCGGACGAATCACGGCCGACGACATCTACGACCTTATGGAGAAGCAGGCGACCGACCAGATCTACGGCATGGCCGGTGTGCAGGAGGAGTCGGAAGAGAGTGAGAGCCTGATCGAAGCCGGAAAGTCGCGGGCCGTATGGCTGGGAATAAACCTTCTGACGGCGATCGCGGCATCTGTCGTGATAGGCTTTTTCGACTCTACCATTCAGTCTATAGTGTCTTTGGCCGTTTTGATGCCGATAGTCGCATCGATGGGGGGCAACGCCGGCACACAGTCGCTCACCGTTACGGTCCGTCAGCTGGCACTGGGAGATATAGACCCGAAGGAAGCCAAACGTGTCATCACGAAAGAGGTTCTGCTCTCGCTCGGAAACGGACTGATATATGCGGTCGTTATGGGAGTTATAGCATACCTCTGGTTCGACATGCCGCTTCTGGGTCTCGTGATCGCCCTATCGATGGTGATAAACCTGCTTGCGGCCGGATTCTTCGGGGCCACTATCCCCCTGATCCTAAAGGGCCTCGGCGTCGACCCGGCGGTAGGCTCGACCGTTCTGCTTACAACCGTCACCGACGTGGTGGGCTTTTTCAGCTTCCTCGGTCTGGCGACACTGATTCTACTATAAGGAGTGGGCGTGAAAAAAGTGTTTTTGATCTTGATGATCTCGATAGGCTCCATCCTTGCGCATGAGTGCAGGTATGAGATGAGTCTATCTTTGGATACGCAAAAAGGCGTGCTTGAAGGGGTGGCGAAGATCACAACAGACCACGACTCCGTTTCGCTTCTGGATACACGGGCCAATATAACCTCCATAAAAAATGCAAGGCTCGTCGTAAAAGAGAACAGACCGGTACTGTTGAAAGCTTCGAAAAACGATCCGATCGAGCTCTCGTTTCTTTACGGCTTCGATCCGGGTGTACAAGATGTTTTGCTGCTCGAAGGGTGGTATCCGGCGATAGATCTCATGTGCAGGTATGAAACCGTCGTAAAGGCGCCCGGCATGAAGATCGTCACGGAGGCTACGGATACAAAAGAGTCGAAAAAAGGCACAATCTACAGGTACGACCATCCGCTCGATGCGCTCCATCTAGTAGCCTCTTCCCGCTATAAAACAGAGACCATCAAGAGCAGAAGCGGCGTAACGCTCTCTACCTATCTCTACCCCGAAGATAGCCGTCTATCGGACACCTATCTCAAAAAGAGCGCCGACTACTTTTTAAAATATAAAGAGATGTTCGGTTTCACCCCCTTTAGAGACTTTTCGATAGCGGAGGCTCCGTTTCCGGCGGGTTACTCGATGCCTACATTTACCCTGATAGGGAAGCAGATAATAGACAAACCCTTTGTTCTGAACTCTTCACTGGGTCACGAGATCGTACACCAGTGGTTCGGAAACTACGTCTACGCGCCGTACCGCGGCAACTGGGTAGAGGGGCTTACAACCTTCTATTCCGACTATCTCTACGCCGAAGAGTCGAACCGGGGCGCAGAGTACAGAAAAGATCTTCTCGTTAAATATGACTCATATGTCGATTCGTCGAACGAAATCGCTCTCATAGAGTTCACTTCCAAGACAAAAGAGAGCAAAAACGCCGTCGGTTACGGCAAGTCCGCCTTCTTTTTCTACATGCTGGAAAAGAAGATAGGCGAAGATGCCTTTAATCGCGGTATCGAGAAACTCTTGAAAGAGTACCCCTACAAAACCGCGAGCTACAAAGATCTTCGTAAGATTTTCGAAGAGGTTTCCGGCCAAAAACTGCTCGACTTTTTCAAGACGTGGGTATACAGGAAGGGAGCATTCGATTTCAGGCTCTCAAACATCGGCCTGAGCTACATAGACGACAGATACATCCTCGAATTCGATATCCGCAGCAACGGAATGCTATCGCATCTTCCCATCAAAGTGTGCTCCGACAGCGAGTGCCTGTGGGAGACGATTGATCTTGGCAAAAAAACCCATAGACTTGAACTCGACATAGAACCTAAAAAGATCGTCGTCGACGAAAACTACGAGATATTCCGGCGTCTGGCCCCTGAAGAGGTTCCGCCCGTGATTTCACGTATCCTCGACGGTGACGTAACCGTCATAGTCGATCGCAAAGATAAAAGACGCTTTTCAAAGATGTTGAAAGTCTTTAAAAATGTGGTCTACTCGGACGAGGTTAAGTATGATGCATTGAAAAAGAGCGACATCCTCGTTCTCGGTGCCGCGAACAGCTTTTTGAAACAGATAGCGATCGACTTTAAAATGGAAGGGGATACAAAGATAGAGCTTTTTAAAAACCCTTTCGATAAATCACGTGTCGTCGCCGTATTCGAAAGCGAAAAACTGTCGCGTTCGATCTTTTTCAGACTAAGACACCTCGGTAAATACTCCACCGTAGTAATAAAAAACGGCAAAATCGTGAAAAAGAGTACGAAACCGTCGCAAAAAGGGGTGATCTTCACCGTTCCGAGCGGCTCATACGCTCTCAAACCGAATCTCGACCCTCTTGGCTCCATCTTCCCCGATCTGACGCAACAGAGGGTTGTTTTCATAGGGGAACAGCACACCAGATTTTCGAACCATCTCAACCAGCTCAAAATCATAAAGGCGATGGTGAAAGCGGGTAAAAAGGTAGCCATCGGCATGGAGATGTTTCAAGAACCCTACCAGAAGTATCTCGACCTCTATATAGACGGGAAGATTTCCGAGAAGGAGATGCTGAAAAAGACCGAGTACTTCAAACGGTGGAAATACAACTACCACCTCTATCGCCCCATAATTCTTTACGCAAAAAAGATGAAGCTGCCGATCGTAGCGCTCAACATAGAGAAGGAGATTACAAGAAAAGTTGTAAGAAAGGGTATCGACTCTCTCGATACCGGGGAGAAAAGTAGGGTCCCGGAGTCGATCGACTTTTCCAACACCAGATACAAAGATGAGCTGCGAAACATCTTTTCGAGTCACAGCTCAAAAAGTTTCAAAAATTTCGACGAATTCTACTATGCCCAGCTTTTGTGGGATGAGACGATGGCAAAAAACGTATCCCGATTCCTGAAAAAACATCCCGATTACTCCATGGCCGTTCTGGCCGGAAACGGACATGTGATGTTCGGTTTCGGAATACCCGACAGAGTCAAAAGGAGAGGTATTCACAGATATAAAATCGTAATCAACTCCATGAAGCCGAAACCGGGTATAGCGGACTATCTTCTCTACCCGGAACCGATAGAGACCGCGAAAGAGAAAAAGATCGGCGTCTACCTCGAGGGTGACGAGAAGCTCAAAGTCGTAAAACTGGTCGACAACTCTCCGGCAAAAAGAGCAGGTATAGAGAAAGACGATCTAATAGTGGCGATAGACGGGGCGGAGGTCAAAACGATACCGGATCTGAAACTGGAACTCTTCTTTACCGGCGAAAAGGCCGAAATCACCGTATTGAGAAACGGCAGGCGCGTTAAAATCCCTATCTCTTTCGAAGAGCCCGCCCAGGCTCATAAGAGAGGTTAGAGTCGTCGGCCGTTATTATCACTTCAGGCTCTCCGTCATAAAAATAGGGCTGCTCGAAGAGCCGCTCCTTTATGGAGGGCCGCTCTATTTGCAGCGAAACGTCGCGCGATTTAGGAAATATATTCCCGATCGATTCGACGGCAAAAGCTTCCGCTTCGTTCAGATCTTCGGTAAATAGCGGGTAGAACCCGAAATTGAACCCTTTTACCGCATCTGCCGTCGCTACGTAGACTCTTTTGCCGGCATACTCCATACGGGCATCCCAGAGCCTTAGAATGTAGATAGAGGCGTTACGCTCTTCGTAGAGGGAGCAGGAGGGCGTTTCATACCTCCAAAAGAGCGGAAAATCTATATTTTTTCTACTCCCTGCATCCTTCCACCCGGCCGACTCAAGCTTTTTGCAGATATCGACCCCCTCTTCAACCACAAGCACCAGATTTACGGGCAGACTCTCTATTCCGAATATGTTTCTCGTAAACCGGCTCTCTTCATCCGAAAAGATTTCGGAAATCTCCGTTATGCGCTCCATCTCTTTTTTTGTCTGCGGCGCCGGTTTGTAGCGGTATTCGCTTCCGAAAAAGGCGAACAGGGTCACAGAGAGCAGCACGACGACCGCACTCAAAGGTTTTGCGTGGGGTAACGGCTCTTTTCGGGGCGGACGGTTTGTGAATGTCATCCACTCAAGCAGAGCGGCGGCGGCGCTCACCCAGAGCAGACCGAGCAGATACCCCCCGTAAACGTCGCTCAGATAGTGCTCGCCCAGATATATTCTGCTCACTCCTATCAAAAGAGCGAGCGAGAGGGCGGCAAAAAATGTATTGACCCTCATTTTGAGGCTCTTTGAGTTTCTGATTATAAGGTAGGCCAGAAATCCGTAGAAGGTGACGGCGAGAAGCGCGTGCGCACTCGGAAACGAGTAACTCGGCTCATAATATAGTGCCGTCTCGGGTCTTTGCCTCTGAAAAAGGAGTTTGACGCCGTAAACCAGGAGTGCAGATCCGAGCAGTGAAAAGTAGAGGGCTATCAACTCCCTGTATCTGCCGTAGAGAATCAAAAAAACGGTCGCGGCGGCGCAAAAGAGAGCCACCGATTCGATCTTTCCGAGATATGTCACCCATGTAAAGAGACGGGTCAATTCGGGAGTCCGCCACTGCTGCACAAGATTTGCGACGATCCTGTCGGCGTATACTATCGGATCCCTGCTCAAAAGGTCCTCCGCAACGCCTCCAAGAAGAGCCGAAAAGAGTATAAGAAGTAGAGTGAAGAGAGTCAAAGTAAGACCGTAGAACGATCTTCTGTCGAAACGGTTCTGTAGAAACGTTGCCGTTTTGGAGTGCGAAGATAGATACGACTTGACATACGGATTGCTCAGAAAAGCCCGCCCCATCGAAAGTACTATCGATTTTAGCACAGGGGCGCTGCGCATTATGAAACGCTTCAGAGTGAAGAGTATCAGAAACGAAACGGCAAGCAGCGCCAAAAATGTTACCGTTCTTGAAAGCCATATCTGCGCCAGTGACAACGATGCCGAAAAGATATATCCGACTCCTATAAATTCAAGGCTCCAGCCGACGGCTCCGAGAAAATCCCATATCAAAAACTTCTGCGGATCCATTCTGAGTGAACCGGCGAGAAACGGAATACTCTCTTTCATGGCAGGCAAAAAACGGGCTATGAATACAGATTTCGCTCCGTGAGAGTTTAGAAAACGGTGTGCGGAATCGACCCTCTCGTCCGATATATGAAGCCACGCTCTTTTCAAAAGCTCCACCCCGTAGCGTCTGCCGAGAAGATAGTTTGCGACATCCGCCGTATAGGCGCCCGCGACGGCGAAGATGAGTACGGTTTCTATATCGAGATAACCCTGCCCCGCAAGCAGACCCATAAAAAGAAGAAGTGTCGAACCGGGTATCAGAAATCCCAGCCCGAGAAGAGTTTCGGAAAATGCGGCAAAAAATGCGAACCAGGCGGTATAGCTTTTAAAGTGTTCGACAAACGCAAAGACGGTATTCTGAAGAAGATCGGACATCGGCAGCGTCTCCCTTCCGTGATACCAAAACTATAGCAAAATAGTCTATAGCTTCCGATCAACCCTCCAGCAGAATCGTAAAGACGGCACCCTCTTTGGAGTTTTCCACCCTGAGTTCACCGCCACAGTGCTCCTCGACAATGATTTTGCTCATATACAGACCTATTCCGGTGCCCTTTTCATCCTTTGTGGAGAAGTCCGGCTCGAAGATACGCCCCAAAATGGCCGGATCGACTCCGCCGCCGTTGTCGCGTACCTGAAGATAGTGCATGCCATCCTCAAAACCTGCTTCTATATCTATGCGGGGGTTCTCCACCCCCCTCTCTGTGAGAACATCCTCGGAATTTTTCACGAGGTTCAAAACGACCTGCTTTATCTCGTTCGGATAGCTGGAAAAGCGACGACTATTGTCCAGATCGTATTCGACGACAATGGAACTCTTTTTCAAAGAGGCTTCGATGATTCCCTTCAGACTCTCCACAATCTCTTTGAATGAGGTTTCGGTACGCCTCTTTCCGTCTTTGAAAAATGTTCTGAAATCCTCGATCGTCTCACTAAGGTGGTGGACATATGTCACAATCTTCTCAAGCCCCTCGATAACCGATTCATCATCGGCTTCACCCATCATCTTCTTCAGCTTCAGATCCGAAGCGGTCAGGCTTATGGCGTTTAGAGGCTGCCTCCATTGATGGGCGATCATGCTTATCATCTCTCCCATAGTTGCGAGCCTCGACTGACGAATCATCCGCCACGACTGCTCCCTGTTTCTCTCGAGCGCCTCCTGCATCTCTTCGGAAGCTATCTCCAAAGAGCGGTCGAGCATCTTCAGACTCTTCTCATTCTCATTGTAGGAGGCCTCCACAAGCTTCAGAAACTTTTCGAACTTTTGCGGATCTATCGACTCTATAGACTCTATGCCGCACTTTTTCAGCTGCCTCTTCAGGAGTCTGTTTTCAGTCATTTCGTACACTTTTCCCATATCCGGGTAAGGGTCATAGTCTGGTTAAGAAGGTCGCACCGTCCGTTCGTACGTGTAGATATCTCTCCGTAGGAGTAGAAACCGACCATCTTTACGGACGGAGGAAATATGTCTCTCACAACTTCCAACTCATCTTCGCTTCTTTGGCCCAGAACAAGCCTCCTGCCTACGCAGCTTACCGCTATCAGGATGGCCTCTTCTCCTTCATATTCATCGCTATCGATCTGCAGTGCGGCCTGTTCCGCGCCGCTTACGAGATTGTCGAAATTGGCCTTCATGAAAGATGCGGAGCTGCCCTGCTCTATATCTCCGGCGAACGTTATGGAGTTCTCTTTTTCGTCTATCGCAACTATGGTCCTGACCTTTGGCTCCTCGTCACCTCTTCTCACCTGCAGCGGAAATAGCAGTCCGGAAGCGGGGAGTTCGTCGGCATACTCGCCCAAATACCTCTTATAGAGCTCCAAAGCCGGCTTGTTGTCGAGTGAATAGAGTACGTTCCCTTTTGCCCGTGTCACTCTCCTGTCGATGCCGAAGCGGTCCCAGCCCCCCTGCGAACCGAACTCCACATGAAGGTTGTCGCCGTAAAACCCTACTGCCGTCACATAGTTCTGCTTCAATCTACGCCCGACAACCACCCATGTAGACTCGAAGCGGTTCTCATCGCCCGCAAGGGCGCCGGTTACTACAGCTTTAGAGCGCTCCAGGCTTCTGTTTATCCCTCTCGTCAGCTCCGAACCGTTGACATTGAGTCCGTCGCTCAAAACGAAAACCGCTCTGAGAGATCCATGATCGTCAAGAGTCTTTATGAGATTCTCACCGATTGCAAAGTCATCTGAGACTGAATCCGCACTGCATGCCGCAACTCTTATCTTCGAACATTCAAAACGGATGACCGCTGCAGAGATTCCCCCGGAATAGAGCTCATCTTCAAATATCTCTCCGGCTGTCGAACACCCCACGAATTTGGACTCGGGGTATGACGAGATCAGCTCTTTCAAGCCGATATGCCCGTCATCTATATCCGGATCGCCGAATATGATGACAAGACTGTTTTCAGAATCGAGCCCCCTGTCGAACGGTCTGTTCCACCCTCTTTCAGGCATATATAGGTATGTATCGAGCCGCAAAAAAATCCTTTGATAATTTTCTAAAACCCTAAATAAACACTACTCTCAAATTATATATCTAAGACCATTCAAAAGAGGTTATGAAGAGCCCTCCCGGAAGGGAGTAGGGGACTTTCCATAACCTCTATCTACAAGTATCGGATAAAACCGAGAAAAATTGATATTTTTAACCGGTTTTAATTAAAGAAACCTCTTTCCCAGAGGGTGAAGCGTCTCGTCGAAGCGGTATAAAATCGGCTCCCCCGTCGGTATCTCCAGTTTGACCACCTGTGCCGGTGTAAGATTCTCTATGGCCATAACCAATGCGCGCAGGGAGTTGCCGTGGGCGCTTACGAGCACGCACTTACCGCGTGCCAGCTGCGGGGCTATCGATTCGGCGAAGTAGTTCAGGGTACGTATACGGGTCTGTTTGAGTGATTCGCTTCTCGGCAGCAGGACCGGGTCCAGGCTGCCGTATTTGGGGTCGTTTTCGGGAAGTCTCGGGTCTCCGGCTTTCAGCGGTGGAGGCGGGGTGTCGTAGCCCCGTCTGATCGCTATGAACATCTCTTCGCCCACCTCTCTTTTTACGGCATCTTTGTTGTGCTGCTGCCACGCGCCGTAGTGCCGCTCGTTGAGCTTCCAGCTTCTTATCGAGTCGATATGCTCCCACTCCATCTCTTTCAGGGCGATCTGCGCCGTATGTATTGCTCTCTTGAGCCAGGATGTGAAACAGATATCGGGATAAAGAGCGTTCTCCGCCAATCTTTTTCCCGCCCTTTCGGCCTGCTCTACCCCCTTTTGGCTCAAGTCTATATCTGTCCAGCCTGTAAAGAGGTTCTCTTTGTTGTAAAGACTCTCGCCGTGGCGGAGCAGAATCAGTTTGGACTCTCTCATAACACCCCTTTTTAACGCTTTAATGTATTTTCACTTCGCCTTTGCCGAGCTCTTTGAGCACTCTCTCGGCCTTCTGTAGCTCATCCTCTTTCGCATGCACAATTACCAGAATCTTTCCCTCTTTGAGAAGGTTTTCGTAGTGAAGCGCCTCCGCCTTCTCCATACTGAAATCGGCAAGCCACGCAGCAAGCGCCGATGCACTGCCGAATGTCGCGGCTCCGCCCAGAAAACCGGCCAGCGACGACACTACCGGCCCTGCTGCAATAATCGGCCCGAAACCCGGTACCAGCGAAAAGATTCCGCCCGCCAGAAGGCCGAACAGTCCGCCCCAAATCGCCCCCTGTTTGCCCCAGAAGAGTATGCTTTCATTCTCTTTTTCGATCTCAAAGCTCTTCTCGGGAGTATCCTCACCTTTGGAAAGAGCATAAACATGCTCTTTTGCAACTCCTTCTTCCAGCAGTTTTTTTACAGCTTCTGAAGCGTCCTCATGCCTATCAAAAGTAGCAACAAGCGTCTTTTTCATAATCTTCTCCTACTTCATATTTTTTGCAATATAGTCGGCTAGCTCCAGCAGGCGCTGCGAGTAGCCGTACTCATTGTCATACCATGCCATAACTTTAACCATCCTGCCGCCCACTACAGATGTAGAGGGTGCATCGACTATCGAAGAGTGTCTGTTGCCGAGTATATCCGTAGAGACTATCTCTTCGGTCGAATACTCCAGTATCCCTTTCAGCTCCCCTTCCGACGCTTTTTTGAACGCTTCGTTGACGCTCTCGACCGTAACGTCGCTCTTTAGAAGCGCAACGACCTCCGTTATCGCGCCGTCGGGTACCGGCACGCGAAGCGCCATAGCCTCCATTTTGCCCTCGAGCGAAGGTATAACCTCCACGGTCGCAATCGCGGCACCGGTGGTGGTGGGTATGATGTTGACCGCCGCCGCTCTGCCGCGTCTTCTCTTTTTGGCCCTCTTGTCCACGGTGGTTTGGGAAGATGTATAGGCGTGGGTTGTCGTGATCATCGCGTTTTGGACACCGAAACTCTCTTCGAGAACCTTCATCACCGGTGCCAGAGAGTTTGTGGTACACGATGCGTTGGAGACCACATGGTGCTTCGCATCGTCATACTCCTTCTCGTTTACGCCCATAACGAATGTCTTGTCGACGTTTTTGCCGGGCGCCGAGATTACGACCTTTTTCGCACCCGCTTCGATATGCTGAGCGGCCGCACTGCGCTCAGTAAAGTGCCCGGTACACTCGAGCACTATATCGATCTCCATCTCCCTCCACGGAAGCTCCAGAGGATTGTGGGAGCTCACTATCGCGATCTCATGCCCGTCTATGACCAGCTTCTCGTTGCCGAACGTCTCTATTTTGAAGTCGGCCCTGCCGTGTACCGAATCGTACTTCAGCAGGTATGCGGCATCTTCGACGCTCGACGTGTTGGCGGCGACTATCTCGCAGTCTGCCGGAAGGTTGTGTATATAGTGTCTGAGAACCTGATTCCCTATGCGTCCCAATCCATTCACGGCTACTCTCTTCTTCATGACTCTTCTCCTTTTTTCGCTTTACTCAGATCTTTGGATATCGGAATGTAAAACTTTCCGAGGTACTCTTTCATC
>JALSXE010000219.1:0-3744 GCA_027072755.1 Campylobacterales bacterium
AAAGAGGAGGGATTGAAATATGTATATGTAGGAAACATCGACGATAAAGAGCACGAGTCTACCTACTGCCCATCCTGTTCCAAACCGGTGATAGAGCGGCGCGGCACGATCGGCCAGTATGTAACCAACCGTTTGAAAAGTGACGGCAGCTGCCCATATTGCGGATACCGTCTCGAAGGCGTCTGGAGTTGAACGAAAGGTGTAACACCTTCATGAAATTTTTCGATTTCACGATCCGGGAGCCGTCGGGGCTCCTGCCGGGACATACATGGAATTTGCATTGCGGAAGAGCGGCTCTCAGGCAAGATTTTTGAACAGATCCATCATGTCGAGCCTCTCCCACGGGTAGTCATCGTATCCTACCTGTCCGCGCGCGGCTACATCGGCATACAGAAAGCGCTCCGAAGATGGCCTGTCTAGTCCGAATTTCTCGGTTATCCATCTGGGCGTAAGGGGAAAGAGTGAGGCGAGCTTTTCGGATATCTCTTCATCGGTCGCGGACACCAGTGAAGTGCCCATAGTATCTACGGTCAGGTTCAGCGGGCTCTTTTCGCCTATGACATATGCAAGTTCAACAATCGCCTTTTTCGCCATTTTGGAGGCCACAATATGTTTTGCAAGCCACCGTGCGGCATAGAGCCCGCTGCGGTCGACTTTCGTATAGTCTTTGCTGCTCTGGGCTCCTCCCCCTACCGGTGCGTATGCACCGTATGTATCGGCGACTATCTTCCTGCCGCTCATACCGCTGTCTGCAAGGGTACTATGTTTGACGTAACGTCCTGTGCCGTCTATGTGGAAGCGGCATCCATCCCTGTCGAAAAGGGGATCGTCTCTCAAGCTCTCCTCTATAATTTCCTGCACATTCGCACGGACGTTTCGGATCTCTATATCTTCGGAGTGCGGAATCGCAGCCACTATGTTCTTTATTGCAAAAGGGCGGTTGGAGTCGAAACGATCTTTCGTTTTGTAGTCGATGGTAACCTGTGTCTTTATATCGATACCGTACTCGTTGTCGTTTTCGAGTGCGAAGCGGTAGAGTGTATCTCTTATCTTTCGGCTGTAAAATAGTGCCGCCGGCATGAGTGCCGGTGTTTCGTCGGTGGCGAATCCTATCATCATCCCCTGGTCTCCGGCTCCTATCTCACCCCCTTCCTGCTCCACACCGATGCCGATATCGGGCGACTGTCTCGATACAAGGACCTCTATATGGGTATTGTCCGGGTATAGCGTTTGACTCTCGTCGAAACCGCTTTCGGGATAACCGATCTTGTAAAGCGCGTCCGTCGCACAAAGACGGTAGAAACCTTCGCTTACCGGAGCGGAGGTTTTGACCTCTCCGCCTATTATTATATGTCTTCCGCTTATGAAAACTTCCGTCGCCACTCTCGATGCAGGATCGAGTTGCAGAAGCCTGTCGACGACGGTGTCTGCGATGATGTCCGCGCATTTGTCCGGATGTCCGGCCGAAACGGACTCCGATGTGTATAGATACATTTTCAATCTCCTGTGCAAAATTGATTATAGGTTACTCCAACCAAGCTAAAAGTGATATAATTTAGTCATACCGAAAGAAAAAAGCGGCAAAACCGAATGTGAGTGGAGTGTAGGGTACTCCAAGCCCTGCCGAATTGCGGGTTTGGCCCGGAATTTGAGTAACATAACATCAATAATAAAGGATGGGAGATGGCAAATCTGAATCTTGACTATTTCAAAAAGAGACTAAAAGAGGAGAAAGAGAGGATTTTACAAAATATCGGCGAGATCAACGACGAGTTGGCCGCTATAGCGGCGGAGGACGAGATAGACGATATCGAAGATCTCGCAGAGTTGAAGATCGAGAACGACCGCGACAAGGAGATCTTGCGAATTTTGGTGCTAGAGCTTAAAGATGTGAACGATGCCTTGAAGAGAATCGAAACCGGAAAATACGGGGTCGACGAGAAGAGCGGAAAGCCTATTCCTCTCAACCGACTTCTGGCGAACCCGGCCGCAAGGAGCCTGTAGAGGCCATTTCCGTAGGAGGTAAGAGATGAGACTTTCAAGTCCCGTATTCGAAGAAGGCGGGTATATTCCCGCTAAGTATACATGTGACGGGGACGATATATCGATTCCCCTCGAGTTTGACGATATACCCTCAGAGGCGCAGTCACTAGCGCTGATAATGGACGATCCGGATGCACCCGGCGGCACTTTCGTGCACTGGATCGTTTACAACATACCGCCCAAACCGGGAGTGCTTCCCGAAGCTGTTCCCAACGAGCCCTATCTTTCTGAAGGTATAAGACAGGGGGTCAACAGTTTCGGTAAAATAGGCTATGGAGGCCCCTGTCCGCCGGGAGGTGCACACCGCTATATGTTCAAGCTCTATGCAGTCGATATACCTCTCGATCTCGAAGCCGGCTTGAGTAAGCATGAGCTGCTGAGTGCGATGGATGGGCATACGATTTCGGGCACCGGGTTGATGGGTATCTACGAGCGCTGAGACCTCTTTGCGGCCAGATCCACGGCAGCTAGAGCCGCTTCGATGTAGCTTTTGAGTGAAATTGAACGGTTCGGGAGGTAGGCAATATCGTACGCCGTTCCGTGGTCGACGGAAGTTCTGACGATAGGAAGATTGAGGCTTATGTTGATACTCTCTTCGAAGTAAAGAGCTTTGAGGGGGGCCAGCCCCTGGTCGTGGTACATGGCTACCAGATACCTGTAGCGTTCACGAGCAGCGGGCGTGAAGGCGGTATCGGGCACAAGCGGCCCTTCGAAGATCGGTGGATTCCCGCTCTTTGCCATACGGGAGTTCGCCTCTTTTATCGCCTCTTCGATTACTCTCTCTTCACTCCCCAAAACACCATGGTCTCCGGCATGCGGATTCAAACCCAGAACTCCGATCTTTTCGGCACCGATCTCTTTTTGCAGATCGCTCAAAAAATGTAGGAGGGCACCCTTTTCTACCCTTTTTGGAACATCTTTAAGGGGGATATGTTCCGTAAAGAGCGCGACATAGAGTCTTTTGCAGCCGAGCATCATAATCGCATCTCTTTTGAAATGATCTCTCAGAAAATCGGTATGCCCTTTATAGGGTAAACCGGCCCGCATCCACGCCTCTTTGTTTACGGGAAGGGTGACGATCGCCTCACACTCTCCGGATTTTACGCTCTCTATACCCTTTTTGAAAGATGCGAAGCTGTAGGCTCCGCTTTCGGCGGTGGCGATTCCGGGTCTGATTTCAGGCGCGGCCGCGGGAGAGCGGTGGATCATCTTTTCGGGAACTTCCGTATGGAGTCTATTTGCCGCCGCTTCGAGAAGGTCGAATCCGGCAAAATATACGGGTGTGCAAAAAGAGCTGATCTTCTCATGCGCTCTGAGTGCTATCTCGGGACCGATTCCGTTAGGATCGCCTATACTGACGGCGATTTTCGGTTTCATCCAAGGAGCTCTTTCATCTGTACGACCGCTTTTTCAAGACCGGTGAATATACTCCTGGCTATTATACTCTGGCCTATATTGAGCTCCTCTACAGCCTCGATTTGAGCGACCTCTCTAACGTTTTGGTAGTTCAGACCGTGTCCGGCGGCAACCTTCAGACCCATAGAAGCGGCATGTTCTGCCACTGCCGAAAGGGTGGATAGAGTGTCGTTGAGTTCGGTCAGGAGTGTATGCCTCGGCAGTTCCAGCTCTTTTATCGAGTGCGGAGTGTTTTGCAGTCCGGAGTAGAGCATGGCGAAAATATTGGCATACCTGCCTGTATGC
>JALSXE010000220.1:0-3733 GCA_027072755.1 Campylobacterales bacterium
GGCTTTGCCCGAAATTTGCGTAACATCCCGACGTTAAGTGAGCGAAACGTCGTCTCGAAATCTAAGATTTCGAAGCTTTAGGGGGTTGTAGGGCCGGCCAGGCCCTGCCAAATTGAGGGCTTTGCCCGAAATTTGCGTAACATCAGATGAAAAGGGGGGATTATGTGTAAAGATTGCGGATGTTCCATAACCGAGCATCACCATCATGAAGATGAAACAGACCGGAGCCACAGTCGGCAGGCCGCTCACGAGACGCTGCACCACAATCCGCAGCTCAATGACAAAAAGACGATAGATGTTATCAGCAAAATTTTGGACAAAAACGACCATGAAGCTGTACACAACAGGGCACACTTCGATGCGCACGACGTGCTGGCGATAAATCTCATGAGCTCTCCGGGAAGCGGCAAGACTACGCTTCTCGAGCAGCTGGCTGAGAGAGCGCCTTTCAGATTCGGAGTGATCGAAGGGGACCTCGAAACCGACCGAGACGCAGACCGGATAAGAGCAAAAGGTATACCCGCCTACCAGATACAGACGGGAAGCGCATGCCATCTGGACGCTTTCATGGTTCACAAGGGTCTGCACGAGATGCCTCTTGAGGATATCGACGTATGCTTCATAGAGAATGTCGGAAACCTCGTCTGCCCGGCCAGTTACGATGTCGGAGCGCACCTGAATATCGTTTTGGTAAGTGTTCCGGAAGGTGACGACAAGATTCAGAAATACCCGGTCATGTTCCGCCGGGCCGATCTTGTGCTCATTACGAAAACCGACCTTCTGCCCCATTTCGACTTCGAGATAGAAGAGGCGAAAAAGGCGGCCGGGAAGTTGAAGCCCGGAGTCGATCTGCTGGAGGTAAGCACGAAAGACTCCGAAAGTGTAAAGAGAGTGGCCGACTGGATAAAATTCAAAATGGAGATGCGCTGATGTGCTTGTCGATTCCGAGTAAAGTTGTAAAGATAGACAGAGATGAGGTTACGGCTGTGGTCGATACTATGGGCGTCAAACGAAAAGTGGGCATAGATTTCATAGCCGACGAGGTGAAAGAGGGCGATTATGTGCTCATCCATATAGGCTATGCGATGAACATAATAGACGAAGAGAATGCTCTGGCTTCCATAGAGACATACAAAGAGATCCTGGCCCTGATGGATGAGGAGCGGAAGCGGCAGATAATCGACGAGGCCGACAACTGCTCGGCGGTGCCCTGAGATGAGCTCACTCCAGTTAAAAGATCTCTACGATCGATTCCGTGACCCCGCGACCATAAAGGCCCTGGCGCGTATCATAGCAGAAGATGCGAAGAGGCTCAAAGAACCTCTGAACATCATGGAGGTGTGCGGCGGCCACACCCATACCATCATGAAATACGGCCTCAAGCAGCTGCTGCCCGAAAACATCGACTTCGTCCACGGCCCGGGCTGCCCAGTGTGCGTAATGCCAAAAGAGCGTATAGACAACGCCATAGAGTTGGCCAACATAGAGGGGGTCATCCTCTGCACCCTCGGAGATATGATCCGCGTTCCCGGAAGTGCGACCTCTCTGGCGAACGAACGTGCGAAGGGGTGCGACATACGCTCTCTCTACTCTCCTTTGGACCTCATAGATATAGCCAAAGGCAATCCCGACAGGAGAGTCGTCTATTTCGCCATCGGTTTCGAAACCACCACGCCCATGACCGCCGCCGTTATGAAAAAGGCGCTGAAAGAGGGTATAAAGAACCTCTCTTTCCATATAAACCATGTGCTCGTACCGCCGCCTATGCACGCCCTGATGGCCGACGAAGAGGCGAAAATCGACGCCTTTATAGGCCCCTCTCACGTAAGCGTGATAACAGGCTCCAAAATCTACGAACCCTTCCCCGAAATGTACGGCACCCATGTGGTGGTAAGCGGATTCGAGCCGGTGGACGTTATGCACTCTATCGCGATGATAGTAAAACAGAAGATCGAGGGGCGCTGCGAGGTGGAGGTGGAGTATAGCCGCTCCGTAAGCCGTGAAGGAAACCCGATCGCCCAGAAAATGGTGGAAGAGTTCATGGAGGTCAGAGAGAGTTTCAGGTGGCGCGGAATCGGAGACATAGAGCGAAGCGCCCTGAAGCTGCGTGACGAATACGGCGAGATGGATGCCGAAAAACTCTTCGCCGAACACCTAGGCAGCAAGCCGATAGACGACCACAAGCTCTGTATCTGCGGCACCATACTCAAAGGGCTGGCGAAACCCAATGACTGCAAAGTCTTCGCAAAAGCTTGCACCCCGAACAACCCGCTGGGCAGTTGCATGGTCAGCAGCGAGGGTGCCTGCAACGCATACTACCGTTTCGGAGGTGTAGAGTGAGCAAAAGAGAGATTCAGCTCAGCCACGGAGGTGGCGGCGAGGAGATGAACAGCCTCATACACGGCCTCTTCTACAGAAATTTCGAAAACGAAATCCTTACGGGCGCCGAAGATGCCGCCCTTTTGAAACCTGCGGCGAATATCGCCTTTACCACCGACTCCTTTACCGTAAGCCCCATCTTTTTTTGCGGCGGCGACATAGGAAAGCTGGCGGTTGCAGGAACGGTCAACGACCTTGCGATGATGGCGGCAAAACCGCTCTGGCTGAGTGCCGGTTTCATGATAGAGGAGGGGTTTTCGCTCGAAGAGCTCGGAAAGATTGTCGAAAGCATGGCGAAAGAGCTGAAAAAGAGCGGGGCCAAAATCGTCTGCGGCGATACGAAGGTGGTGCCCAAAGGCTCTCTGGACGGCATTTTCATAAACACATCCGGCATAGGAGAGGTCCGAAGGGAGGGGGTAGGCGCCCACAACCTGCAGATAGGCGATACCGTCATAGTCTCGCGCGACATTGGGCGCCACGGTGCCGCCATAATGATGGCACGCGAAGGTATAGACCTTACAAGCGACCTGAAAAGCGACTGCGAGACACTCTGGCCCGCCGTGGAGGCGATGTGCGATGCCGGTGTACGGATAAGGGCTATGCGCGACGCCACGAGAGGCGGACTGGCCGCCGTGCTCAACGAGTGGGCCGAAGCGAGCCAAGTCTGCATAGAGATAGAGGAGGAGCAGCTGCCCGTCTGCGAAGAGGTACGCGGAATCTGCGAGATGCTCGGCTTCGAGCCCTACGACCTGGCGAACGAGGGCACTTTCATAATCTCTCTGCATCCCGACGACGCGACGCTGGCGCTCGAGTGTCTGAGCGAATACCCCTTTTGCGCCGACGCCTCCATAATCGGCACCGTGAGCGACAGGAAAAGGGGCAGAGTGATACTCCGCAGTCCGTGGGGAAGCAGCAGATATCTCGAGCTGCCCAAGGGTGAGCTTCTGCCGAGAATCTGCTGATGCACGAATACTCCATCGTTCAGGCGCTGCTGCGGCAGTGTGAAGAGCACGCCGCCGCAAACGGTGCCGAAAAGATCACCCGCGTAGAGGTGAAAATAGGGGTGTTGAGCGGCGTGGAGCCGCACCTGCTCGAGGTCGCCTTCAACACCTTCAAAGAGAAGACGATCTGCGAAGAGGCCGATTTCGTCATGCAGATACAGCCGGTCGTGATCTTTTGCGAAGAGTGCGGCGAAGAGTCGGTCTTGAGCGAACACGACTACTCCTGCCCAAAATGCGAAAGCGGCCTCGTGCGCATAACGGACGGGGAAGATATGTTCCTTATGCGGCTCGAGATGGAGTAGGTTCATAGAGGAGATGCTGTAACTTTTTGTTACAGTTAAACAAAATAGCAC
>JALSXE010000221.1:0-3728 GCA_027072755.1 Campylobacterales bacterium
CGAGATCGTGGCCCGCCAGAAGCGGATATTCTCTTTGCAGATAGAGATGGCCAAGAGTGTGAAAAAGCCCCTCATCGTACACATTCGAGATGCGAGCAGCGATTCGATGCGGCTTCTTTTGGACCATGGCGCGTCGGAAGTGGGGGGAGTGCTGCACTGCTACAATGCCGACGAGCAGTTGCTCAAGCTGGCGGAGCACGGATTCTACTACGGAATAGGGGGTGTGCTCACATTCAAAAACGCGAAGAGGCTGCCGCACGTTCTGCCGAAAATTCCGCGTGAGCGCATAGTGGTCGAGACAGACGCCCCGTACCTGACTCCGCACCCCTACAGAGGGAAACGCAACGAACCCTCGTACACCGTTTACGTGGTCGAAAAAATTGCCGATATTCTCTCGATGGATTACGAAGAGACCGCCGAGTTGACCACAAGAAACGCAAAGAGGCTATTCAAAGAGTTCGACTCTATCTGAATTATCAAAGCAAAAGTTTCGAAGCTTCAGGGGGTTGTAGGGACTTTAGTCCCTGCCGGATTGCGGGCTTTGCCCGAAATACGTGTAACATACCGGCGTTTTGTAAACGAAACGCCGTCTCGAAATCTGAGATTTCGAAGCTTTAGGGGGTTGTAGGGACTTTAGTCCCTGCCGGATTGCGGGCTTTGCCCGAAATCCGTGTAACATAAAAGCAGGTAAATGGTATACTTTCATAAAATTTGCCCAGATGACGTCTCGAAATCTGAGATTTCGAAGCTTCAGGGGGGTTGTAGGGACTTTGGTCCCTGCCGGATTGCGGGCTTTGCCCGAAATCCGTATTCGTATTAATTCAATGAACAAATACACCACCACAAACTACCGGGAGAGGATGTGAAATATCTGCTGTTTCTATTTTTGATGGCTGGAACGCTCCTGCACGCTTCCCTCTTTGTCGAGCCCCAGTACGGTGACGACATAAAGGTCCTTCAGACCCTCGATATAGACCCCTCTTTTCTGAGTGACCCTATCTTCATGCAGCTCAAAAACGATCTTTCGACCGTCAAAAGGGGCCACTACATGCGTATGCTCGAGCGCGGTGCCAGCTATATACCTACACTCAGAAAGATGATACACGACAGCTCCATTCCGCCGGTCTTTCTCTATATGGCTATGGCGGAGTCGCATTTCGACGCCCGCGCCCTTTCGCATGCGAAGGCTTCGGGATTGTGGCAGTTCATGCCCAAGACGGCCGAAAGGTACGGGTTGAAGATAGACCGATACATAGATGAAAGACGCGACCCCGTCCGCTCCACCGAAGCCGCCATAGCCTATCTGAAGAGACTGCACAAGCTTTTTGGAAAGTGGTATCTTGCCGCACTTGCCTACAACTGCGGAGAGGGGAGGGTCATGAGAGCGATAAAGAGGGCCGGAAGCGATAGCCTGCATGTTCTGCTCGACGAGAAGAAGAGATACCTTCCCAAAGAGAGCCGCCACTATCTTCGAAAAATCCTTTCACTGGCCCTTGTGTCGAACGATGCAGGTATGATATTTTCAGATATTAGCGCCTACGCGTTCAACCGCAGTGAGGGAAACAGTCTTGTACGCGTCAGTGTCAGCGGCGGAGAGACGCTCGAGCACATTGCGGCGACCATAGGTATGAAGAGTGACGAGCTCTACAGGCTGAACCCGCAGTTCAACTACGGCTTCACCCCGCCCCGAAAGAGTGTAGAGATCAATATTCCATATTCGAAGCTGGCGCTCTTCAAAGAGTCCTACAGGCCCGGCAAGCAGAAGAATATGTTTCTGGTGCACAAGGTGAAAAAGGGTGAGAGTCTCAGCAAAATTGCATACAGGTACGGCATAAACTACAAAATGATCATCAGCTTCAACAAGATGAAAAAGCCGGTCATTTTTCCGAAACAGGAGCTGATAATTCCCGTCCCGAGAGGAAGCATCAGGCATTACAGGGTCAAGAAGGGCGACTCGATCTACAAGATCGCGAAGCTTTTCGGGATCAAAGTGGCCACGCTCAAGGCGCGCAACGATCTAAAGAGCAACATCATCCATATAGGTGACAAGATTGTCATTCCGAATTAGTATATCTTTTGTCTCGATTGCGGTGATCTTTCTGCTCTTTGCGGGATGCAGCCGCCAGCCCTACCCGAGTTACGGAGAGCCGGCAATATCGAAACCCCGCTCTTCCGAGGCGATACACAGAGCGACTCTCCGCCCCTATACTATAAACGGTAAAAGGTACTATCCGACAGTCGTATCTGTAGGATGGGAGCAGGAGGGTATTGCGAGCTGGTACGGCCCAGATTTTCACGGAGGCACCACATCAAACGGTGAGCGCTACAATATGTATGCGATGACCGCGGCCCACAAGACGCTTCCGATGAATACGATGGTGCGTGTCACAAACAGAAGAAACGGTCGTTCCGTAGTGGTGCGCATAAACGACAGGGGGCCTTTTGTAAGCGGTAGAATCATAGACCTCTCCTATTCAGCCGGCAAAAGAATAGGGATAGACAAAACGGGAACCGCACCGGTTCGGCTCAAGGTTCTCGGTTTCGATTCGATCATAGCTTCTGTAGCCGCGAAGAGGAGCGGAGCCGTAAAAGAGGAGGTCGTACTCTCCGGTTTCGGAGTGCAGGTGGGATCTTTCAGGCGTCTTGAAGGTGCGCGCCTTTACAAAGAGAGATACGACAATTTCGAGGGGCGTTACCGTACCAAGATCAGAAAGTTCATTGTCGGCGGGGCTCCGCTTTATAGAGTCTGGATGACGGGCTTCAAGAGCGAGGAGGAGGCGAGGGACTTTATCAGGGCCTGGAATATTCCGGGAGCTTTTATAATAAGGGGATAGATGAAATGGTAGAGAAGAGACGTGAAACGAAAGAGACCAAAATAGAGTTGAAACTCGATATCGACGGAAGCGGAAAATCCGATATATCGACGGGTGTCGGTTTTTTCGACCATATGCTCGAGAGTTTCAGTAAACATGCGCTTTTCGATCTGGAGGTTAAGTGCGAAGGTGACACACATGTAGACGACCACCATACCGTGGAGGATGTGGGAATAGTCCTGGGGCAGGCGCTGAACGAAGCCGTATATCCCGTCGAGAGAGTGGAGCGCTTCGGTGACAGCGTTGTCGTAATGGACGAGGCTGCCGTTGCGTGCGCTCTCGATTTGAGCAACCGTCCGTATCTCGTTTACGATATAGCGGCGGAGGGTAAGATCGGACAGTTCGATGTGGAGCTTGCCGAAGAGTTTTTCAGGGCTCTTACATTCAACGCTTCCATCACGGCACATTTGAACTGCCTAAGGGGAAAAAACCGGCACCATATAGTGGAAGCGGCATTTAAGGCGTACGCCGTCGCTCTTCGCAGGGCTCTGGCGCCAAATGCAAAAGCCGGGGTTCCGAGTACGAAGGGCGTTTTGTGATAGAGCTGATCGTACTCGATGTAGACGGCTGTATGACGGACGGAAAGATCATCTATACCGCAGAGGGTGACGAGATAAAATCTTTCAATGTAAAGGACGGGTTTGCCATAGCAAACTGGATAGCTATGGGGCGTTCTGCGGCCATAATCACCGGAAGAAGCTCCAAAATCGTCGAGCGAAGAGCCCGGGAACTCGGTATTCAACACTTTTATCAGGGTGTAAAGGACAAGCTGGCGGTACTAGAATCGATCTGCACGGAGTTGGGGATTACGACTCGGCAGTCAGCGGTGATAGGCGACGATCTGAACGACTACAG
>JALSXE010000222.1:0-3722 GCA_027072755.1 Campylobacterales bacterium
GAAGCTTCAAAATCTCTTCATTCGCATCGAAGATATGTTTTCCCACGAACTCTTCAGCGTTGGGCAGAAGATCCAGCCTCACTACGGTCTCGTCGAATTTACCCTCTTCATCTACAGGCATCACCATATCGAGCCAGTACTTAAGTCCTACCCTGTAGTCGTCCTCTCCGTGCCCGGGCGCCGTATGTACGGCCCCTGTTCCGTTTTCCATCAGAACATGTTCTCCGAGCACTATCCGCGAAGGTCTGCCGTTTAGCGGGTTGATTGCATTCTCGCCCTCGAGATCTCTTGCGGGTATGCGCATCTCTATCGGCCCCTCCACGACTCCGCTCTCCCGGAGGTCGTCGAAGAGCTTTTCGGCTACGATATAGCCGTCTTTCGTCAAAACGTACATCTCTTCCGGATTGAGACTGATGCCCACGTTGGCCGGCAGCGTCCATGGCGTTGTGGTCCAGATCACGATAGCGGCCGCTGCCGGATGTCCCAGTTTCTGCTTCGCCTTGTCGGAGAGCTCGAAAGCGACATAGATGGAGAAGTCCTCTCTCTCCTCGTACTCCACCTCGGCCTCAGCCAGTGCGGTACGTTCGGCCCAGCTCCAGTATACCGGTTTGTTCCTCTCTACAAGCAGCCCTTTTGAGGCTACGCTGCAGAGCGTTCTGTATATGTCGGCCTCGAAACTGAAATCCATCGTTACATAGGGCCTCTCCCAGTCGGCAATTACGCCGAGCGCTTTGAATCCCTCTTTCTGCACCTCCACGAACTTTGCCGCATGCTGTCGGCAAAGCTCACGGATCTTCGTCTTCGGAAGCTGCTCTTTTTTCGCTTTGCCTATCTTCTTTTCGACCTGCTGCTCGATAGGAAGACCGTGACAGTCCCAGCCCGGCGTGAATCGTACCGCATACCCCTGAAAATAGTTGTCTTTTACGATTATGTCCTTAAGCACCTTGTTCAGCGCATGACCGATATGTATCTTGCCGTTGGCGTAGGGGGGGCCGTCGTGCAGAGTGAAGAGCTTCTCGCCGCGACGGTTGGACTTCATCTTCTCGTAAACCCCGCTTTCGAACCATTTTCTATAACGCTTCGGTTCGTTTTGAGGCAGGTTTCCACGCATCGGAAAGGCTGTTTTGGGAAGATTTAGTGTAGACTTGTAATCCATTCGGTACTCCGGATAAAAATTGGCCTATTATATTTAAAGAGCCATTAAAAAGGGCTGATTCACGGCACCCACTTTGGTATAATGGTGCAACTACAGGAGTTGAAAGCATGAGAAACCGACTGATTGTAATAGGAAAAAACCTATATCTGAACCGGCCGTTTATGGAGTATATCGAACGTGAGCTGACGCACCTCGGTTTTCTGGAGCAGATCACGAAACTCTCTGAAACCAGCAGCGAAACGGTGGCTCTGCTGCAGGAGCAGATCTCCGGCGGCGGCAACATAGTCGTTGTGGCGAACAGGAGGGCTTTTACCCCCGTAAGCAAACTGCTCGCGACGATGACGGAAGATACCCTGATACTTAAAGAGAACATACTGATTCCGTCCAAAAGCGCGGTATACGACGACAACAGTTTCCTGCTCAGATATGAGGACCGCTCCATAAACGTCGTGATGGCGGAACCCGGCAGGACTATGCCGGTTTTTCTCGTCGAAGAGGAGAAGAGAGAGGGAGTCATTCACGTTTTCAACATGGACGAAGAGGGTGCGGACGCTCTTTTGGATCCTCTGGCAAAAAGCTACGAGGTCGAGTTCTCGTCCACCACTCTCACACCCGGTTGGCTGAAAGTGGAGTGCAGCGCGAAAAAGTTCGGAAGGCTTGAAAACTTCCTAAAAAGCGTCAAACAGCTTATGGGCGACAAAGTGATCGAGTCTACGAACATCATAGCCTACCTTATACACAGACTCTCTCATGCACAAAAGAGCGTAACCTTCGCGGAGAGCTGTACAGGCGGACGCATCGCGGCGAGGCTCACTTCGGAGGCGGGCTCCTCCACGATCTTCAAAGGCTCTCTGGTAACCTACTCAAACGCTCTTAAAGCCGGATGGCTTGGGGTTGAAAAGGAGGTGTTCGAAAAGTATGGCGCGGTGAGCAGAGAGTGTGTCGAGCAGATGCTCGCTGGCGCGAAGGAGATCGCCGGCGCAGACTACGCTGTTGCGGTAAGCGGGATAGCCGGACCCGGAGGAGGCACACCGCAAAAGCCGGTGGGAACCGTCGTTATAGGTGCAAAAAGCGATACGCATACGGTTATCGAAACCCTACACTTCGAAGGAGATCGCAACTATATACAGGAGCAGAGCGCACTTTACGCCTACAAACTGCTTTTTCAGATAGCTTCCGAAGAGCTTTTTTGAAAAAGCGTCAAAAAGGCATTACCCTCTCTTGACAAGATGAATCTTTTTTCCTATAATTTCGCTCACGTTTACAAGATAAACGACCCGTTAGCTCAGCTGGTAGAGCAATTCCCTTTTAAGGAATGGGCCGTTGGTTCGAATCCAACACGGGTCACCATGAGATCACTGTTGATCGGATGCTGAAGCGTAGAGGTTTACGCTTTTACGCCATCTTTGGGTGCAGGTTTGCACACCAAATCGGCTTGCGAAGCTAAAAATGTCAAGCGGTTGACATTTTCTTGACGCTTCCTGGGTTCGAATCCGACACGGGTCACAAAAAGTGCTGTAAGGGTCCGATATGACCCCTTCATCTAGTGGCCAAGGATGCCATCTTTTCAAGGTGGACACAGAGGTTCAAATCCTCTAGGGGTCGCCAGTTTAAAACGGTCGCTTAGCTCAGTTGGTAGAGCGCCACCCTTACAAGGTGGATGCCAGTGGTTCGAGTCCACTAGCGACCACCATTTATCTTCACAATCCGGTGCGGTGGTAGTTCAGTTGGTTAGAATACCGCCCTGTCACGGCGGGGGTCGCGAGTTCGAGTCTCGTCCACCGCGCCATTTACCAAACAGCTCCGAAACAGATCAGTTTTACCGATAATCAACACTTTCTGCAAAATGTCACTTTTCTGTCATTCTTTTCTGTTTTTGAATATTTTTCACCTATTTTATCGTGTTAATTTTCTTTTATGTTTTTATCGGTTACAATTACAAAGCAACACCATCAAGGAGTAACACCATGATCGATAACGATATCGTAAAGATCGCCAACGAAACCAAAAAACTCAACGCTTTGGTCGTCGAGGACGAGAAAGAGGCTAACGAACTCATGCTCTCTACTTTCGGAAACTTCTTCAACTCCGTAGACTCGGCATCAAGCGGCGAAGAGGCACTTGAGATATATAAGCAAAAGAGGCCCGATGTCGTATTCATAGACATCATTCTGCCCGGTATGGACGGACTGGAGCTTGCAAGCAAGATCCGCGAAATCAAACCGGATCAGATCATTGTAATCATCTCGGCAAGCAACGATATGAACAAGATCTCCGAAGCCATCAAGATAGGTGTAGACAGCTTCATACAGAAGCCTATCGATTCCAGCAAGATCATAGATCTTCTGAAAAACATAAACAAGACTATCGCAAAACGAAAAAAGATAGAGACAAAGACATTCTCGATCACTCTGCCCATGGATCTTTACGACAGGGTACATGCAGACGCGAAAGTGGAGAGGATCTCTAAAAACGCTATGATCATCCGTGCCCTGAAGGCATTCTACGACATCAAGCCCTGAGTATGGGCAGTTCGACCCAAAATGATGCCCCGCGACTCGTGTTG
>JALSXE010000223.1:0-3712 GCA_027072755.1 Campylobacterales bacterium
AGAAGGGGAGGAATATGTTGTCCCGCACTCCCGGGCTCCGCATCGAGTAGATCCATGCCCCCCAGAAGATCGTTGCCGCCAGGACGAAGGCCGATACGCCGCTCGCACCGAAGTGCTGGTAGAGCCATCCGCCTATCGCACCGCCGAGGAATATTCCCACGTATGCGAATGTGTTGGCTACTCCGAGTGCGGCACCTTTTTGGTGCACCTTGGCGAATTTGCTTACGAAGCTCTGCAGAAGGGGCTCGAACATATTGAAGCCGATGAAGAAGAATACCGCACCCACGGCGAACCAGAAGATAGAGTCGCTCCAGCCCATCAGCGCGAACGATGCGGCTATGAAGCCGATGGAGACCAGAAAGACCTCCTTCCCCTTGCCGTACTTTTCACCGAAAACGGCGGCGGGCCCCATGGCGACTATACCGAAGACGACTGCGGGAAGGTAGACCTTCCAGTAATCTTCGGGCCCCATACCGAACTTCTGCTTCATGACCAGCGGAATGAGGAAGAAGGCGATGGCCATAGTAGAGCTGTGGAATAGGAATGTTATATACATCCTGACCAGATCCTTGTCTTTGAAGACGTGCTTGATCTTCGCCTCCTCTTCCGAGTAGCTGTGGATGATTTGCGGAGGCTCCGGAACGGCGGTAAAGAGAATGGCAAGGGCCATGAGCGCAAGGATCGCGGTCAGCCAGAAGAGGGCACTGACGGAGTAGAAACCCCCTACGAGGGGCCCTATGATCATCGCGGCGGCGAAACTCATGGCTATCGTCATACCCATCACGGCCATAGCGTGGGCACGCTGATCCTCCCTGACGTGGTCGGCTATCATCGCCGTTACGACCGAGCCGATCGCGCCTGCTCCCTGCAGGAAGCGGCCGAGCAGAAGGATGTAGATATTGTCGGCGACGGCACAGATGACCGAGCCGGCCGCAAAGATCAAAAGACCGAGCAGCAACGTCTTTTTGCGCCCTATGCGGTCACTCAGAACGCCGAACGGAACCTGCAGAACCGCCTGCGTAAGAGCGTAGCCGCCGACGGCGATACCGGCTAGAAACGCGGTGCCTCCGTCGAGCTCCAGCGCATACTGCGAGAGGACCGAAAGGACGATGAAGAGCCCGAAGAAACGGAGTGCGACGATGAGACTTAAAGGGAGAACCTTTTTGAAAATCTCTTTCAATTTTGATCCTTATGGTAGAATTTTGGCAAAATTATACTCCGTTTTTTATAAAGGACATAATCGGATGAAAATTATACTCGCAACTTCAAACCGCGGTAAAGTAAAGGAGATATCCGAACTCTTCGCCGGGGATGAGGTGACACCTTTTACCGCTCTGCTCGGCCCTATGGAGATAGTCGAAAACGGGGAGAATTTCGCTCAAAACGCCCTGATAAAGGCGAGAACCGTCTATGAAAAGCTTCCGGAGGGCGATTTCATGGTTGTCAGCGACGACAGTGGCATAACCGTCCCCGCGCTGGGCAACGAGCCGGGCATATTCAGTGCACGTTACGCCGGAGAGGGCGCGACCGACAGGCAGAATCTGCAGAAGCTGGTAGAGGAGCTCAAGAGCAGGGGGATTTCGAAGACTCCGGCCTACTATACGGCGGCCGTAGCCGTGGTGTCGCCGCAGGGGGAGTATGTGGTTCACGGCTGGATGCACGGGGATGTCGTAGACGAACCGAGGGGCGAGGGCGGCTTCGGGTACGACCCTATATTCATTCCGGAGGGTTTCAAAGAGACGCTCGGTGAACTCGACCCCTCTATAAAGCGGGAGATATCGCACAGAAGCAGGGCACTGCGACTGGCAAAACCGATAATAGAGATGCTAAGGGGTATCGATGGGTGATATCTACCGCGACATATTCATGCAGGATCTGCAACTCGTCTACGACGAGGTCCTAAGGCGGCAGAGGGCGCTTGGGGAGTACTACTCGCTCCTCGGATCGGGTCATGCGCGTGCCGAAGAGTGGGTCGGGGATTTCCTGCGGCGCATGGAGCTGCCGGATAGTCCCGAAACGCGAATAGCCGCGCTTACGAGGCTCATAAACCTCCGGGACGACGCACTTGTGCAGGTGCTCGAGAGGGAGGGGCGCAGCGAAGAGGAGGTAATAGAGGCGAAAGAGAGGGCCTACAAGATGGTGGCCGATTTCTACCTCAAGCGCCACCTGGAGCTTCTCGACTGGATAGAGGAGGAGGCTCTTTTGACACCCTTTTACCGGGAGGTACTCAAAGAGGCTCACCGTGTTGGCGAGGCTATGAGCGGCTGGCAGAGCGCCTGGACCGCACATATTATACACGGTGTCAACCGTGAGCTTTTCGAACTCTTCAATGGAGACGAAGAGAGGATCTATGAGATGCTGGAGAGCGAAAATCTCCTCGATATGCGTGAAGAGGGGTGCGTGGGTGATCGCTGCTATTCGGTGCTCAAAAAGACGAAGAAGGGCTTTAAGAGCGTGCCGTACGCCAAAGCGTTTCGAATGGAGGTACAGGAGGTCGAAAAGAGGCTTCGCAACATGCGCGGCGTGCTTGAGCGGATGGAGGATGAGGTGTTCGGAGAGCACGCCGAGTGGCTCGCCTACATCGACGCCCTCATCGACGCCTTTACTCACAGGGATACTGAAGGGCTCATAAAGAAGTGGGCCGAGGTGGATCGCAGATGGATGGCGATAACCGCGCCTATACAGATAGGCCACCCGCTGGAGTATTACGAGGACCGCTACCGAAAGGCGGTGGCTCTGGAGTGGGATGTGCGCATATCCTCCCCGGCGCTGATGCAAAAGAGTGCGGTCAGCGGCCGTATATCGTCCATGGCCGCAGCTTTGGCGAAAGAGCTTGGAGGGGGTGCGCGGAGAGTGAACGAAAACTGCTCGAAACAGGTGGCGCGTACCCAGCTCTATATAGGCGTGCCGGCACTCTTTTACGGTGCGGAGTTCCAGGGCCTTTTTTCGGCGCAGGTTGTTCCCAACGATACCGAGGTGAGCCGCGAGCTGGGCAAAAAGATCTTCGCCTTCGCCGACAACGTTCTGGAGTCGAAAAAGTCACGCCCGATAATGCGGATAGCGAGGGAGATTCTGGGCGACGACTTTGTAAGGCACCAGTACGATACGATGTTAGAAAGGCCGGAGATCTGGCACGGAGTGTACGAGATAACGACGATAGGCCACGAGTACGGACATATTCTTTGGGTCGACGACGATACCGAAACCGCCATGAACGGCGGCGGAAACTACAAAAATGTAGAGGAGTTCAAGGCAACGGTAGGCGGGCTTATGGCATTCTTCGAAGACGAAGAGGAACTGATGCGCGATGAGGTTTTGCGCGATACCGTCGCGCGGGCTGTGGGGCTGATGAGCTGGCGCAAAACCGGCGAGGTGGAGCCCTACTATGTAGAGGGGCTGCTCCATCTGGATATCCTCTTCGAGTCCGGAGTCGTGGAGTTTGACGGCGAGAGGCTGCACATAGATACTGGGCTCGGCGCCTACGAGAGGCAGAAGGTGCTCTACAGGGAGCGCTACATAAAGCTGGTGCGCGACTTCTATCTGCCAAAAAGGGATGCTTCCGGTTTTCTCGACGAATATCTCTACAAGAGCGAAGGCGTCTGGCACCTGAAGCGCAACGATGCGAGAGAGTTTGCGGACTACTACTGGGAGCGGTATCGCGAGATCGGACAGGAGACGATGCCTTTTTAGGCTCCCCGCGCCACCTTTTATA
>JALSXE010000224.1:0-3703 GCA_027072755.1 Campylobacterales bacterium
CTTCAAATCTGACCGTATGCGGGGTAACTTTCACGAAAGGACAGCGACTCTCTACCAGTTCGGCCGCCGCTTCGGCCTTGAGCCTCCCCTCGTCCCCGACCTTGAATGCGATCTGTCGGTGAATGTTGTGTACGGAGACCTCATCGAAATCTACGAGGTCTATATGCCCTATTCCGCTGGCCCCCAGAGCTATGGCAAGAGAGCTGCCAAGCCCGCCGGAACCTACGATGACAACCTTTCTGTTTTGCAGTGAGGCCTGAACCTCCTCTCCCCAAAGCATCACCTGACGATTGAAATAGTGAAAGTAATCTTGCATATTCCGCTCCGTTTTCTAGGGATTATAGCATATTAGTTTTCTATCATAGTGACAAAAGAGATAAAATTTCCGGGCAAAGCCCGAAATTAGGCGGGCCCGTAGAGGTTAGCGTATTTTATGGATTTTGAGGCGTATCTTTTGCGGATTGAACAGCGGGGTGGTTTTTTTGTAGGTTATCTCTCTTAATCGGCTCTACTTTTAAGCTGCTTCTCAAAACCCCAAACTCTTTTTGCTTCCCTGGTCGTTTTTCTATCTACCGAAACGACCATCAGAGCCTCTTTGTCTTCGAGTACACTCACCACTTCACCGTATGGATCGAGAAGCATAGAGTCTCCGTAAAACTTCCATTTCAGCTCTCTATCGGTGTAGTCTCCGACACGATTGGCCCTTAATATATAAATGTTGTGCAAAAAAGCTCGGGTCTTTAGAATCTCTCTCCATCTGTTGTGAGATTCGAATGTTGAAGAGGTCGGTAGCAGAAGCACATCTACATCCCGGGCGTTGAGACGGTCGAAAAAGTGGTTAAAGTGCAGTTCGAAACCGCCTATGACTCCGAAACGCATACCCTTGTGGGTAAAAACGAGCGGATCTTCCAGCGCTCCCTTCTCGTTGGCGAAAAAGGCGGCCTCGTCCCAGTGGCCGTAGTCGATAAGAAGCTGCTGGCGGTATGTATGCGTACTTTTGGGTGTCACCTTTACGACCGTCTTGTAGCATCTGCCGCCCTTTACCTGCACCAATGGAGCGACTACGACAATACCGTATTTTCTGCTAAACTCTTTTACCATCGCGAGGTGGTGGTCGCTCTGGTCTTTTATCATATTGGGCGGCATCTTTTCCAGCTCTTTGAAGAAGTGGTTCAGTACATATTCGCCAAGTAGTATAATTTCCGCCTCTTTGGCCCTGGCCGCTTTGAAGTAGTGGTCGAGCGCATTCGGGCTCATCCCCTGTGTCGGCATCTGAAGCGCGGCGATACGCATCATTCCGCCTCTCCGTTCTCTATCTCACTCTTCTCTATGGTCTCCACCTCGAGCTTCGCATCCTCCAGAATCCGGCCGGCCTCTTTAAGAAGCTTCATCCCCTCTTTATAGAGCTTTACACTCTCTTCAAGAGGAATTTCAGGATCCATCAGCCTCTCCATTATCTTCTTGGCCGCTTCGATCTTACCTTCGAAGTCCATTTCACTTTTTTCAGCCACAAAACCCCTTTTGGATAGATTTTACTTCAAAACATCGGCCACATAGTCCGAGAATTTGTCGACCTCGACCAAGAAGGCGTCGTGTCCGTAGTCGCTGTCGACTTCGTAGTAGCTGACAAGCCCGCTCTGCCCCTGGGCATCCATGACGATCTTTATCTCTTTCATCTCTTCCGGCATGAAAAGCATATCCCTGCTGAAAGAGATAAGATGAAGATCGCTCCTGATTCTGCCCAGCGCCTCGTCGAGCGTATCGTAACCCCTCGATATGTCGAAGATATTTATCGCTTTCGTGATATAGAGGTAGCTTAGGGGGTCGAACCATTTGCTGAATCCGTATCCGTTATACTCCAGGTAGCGCTCTACCTGAAACTTTCCGAACAGTTCGAAAAGCCCGTCGGTCTCCACATAGCTTCGGCCGAACTTGCGATCCATCGACTCAGGGCTCAGGTAGCTTATATGCCCCGCCATACGTCCTACCGCCAGGCCGGTAAAACCGTCTTCTTCGAAATCCTTCGGGTCGTAGTTGCCGTTTTTGAATTTCGGATCTTTTATTATCGCTTCCTGAACCACTTTGTTGAAAGCTATCGCCCATGGACGTGTGGCATGGGTTGCCGCCATAACTATCGTATGTTTTGCAAGCCCCGGGTACTCCACGGCGAACCTAAGGGCCTGCATTCCGCCCATCGAGCCCCCTATTATCGCATGAAGACGGTCGATTCCCATTCGACTAAGCAGAATTCTCTGCGCCTTCACCATATCCTTTACCGTGACGACCGGGAAGCGAAGGCGGTAGCGATCTTCGCCCGGGTAGATTCTGGACATAGGCCCTGTGGAACCGTAGCAGCTCCCGATCACGTTTACGCATATCACGAAAAACTTCTCGGTATCGACCGCCTTGCCGTCCCCGATCAGGGCGTCCCACCAGCCGGGTTTCCTGTCGCCTTCGTAAAGGCCCGCCGCATGGTGGCTCCCGCTGAGGGCATGTGTAATCAGCACTGCGTTGCTCTTCTCTTCGTTCAGCTCTCCATAGGTTTCGTAGACCAGTTCGTACGGCTCAAGAATACGCCCGCTCTCGAGGTAGAGAGCGTTCGTAAAGAGCTCTTTACGTGTATCAATTTTCAAACGCTTCCGCCCTCTCTTTTACGATCACCCGACTCATTCGTCAGATGTGGTAGTTGGGTGCCTCTTTGGTAATCATGACATCGTGAACATGGCTCTCTTTGAGCCCTGCACTGGTGATCTCCACAAACTCGGCCTTCTCCCAGAACTTCTCGATGTTTTCGCTACCGCAGTAGCCCATCGACGACCTCAGCCCCCCCGTAAGTTGGTGAATCACGTCCGCAATGCGCCCTCTGTACGGAACGCGCCCCTCTATACCTTCCGGAACCAGTTTGTCGGCTGCGGTCCCCTCCTGGAAATAGCGGTCGGTACTCCCTTTGGTCATCGCACCTATACTTCCCATTCCCCTGTAGCTCTTATATTGTCGGCCCTGGTACATAATTGTCTCGCCCGGACTCTCTTCCGTACCCGCCAGAATCGAACCGGCCATGATGCAGCTGGCTCCTACCGCAAGGGCTTTCGCCACATCGCCGGAGTATTTGATACCGCCGTCGGCGATTACGGGTATGCCGTATTTGTGCCCAACCTGTGCACACTCGTCTATCGCACTGATCTGCGGCACCCCTACACCGGCGACGATTCTCGTGGTGCATATCGAGCCGGGTCCTATTCCCACTTTTATCGCATCCGCACCGGCTTTTATCAGATCCTCCGCGGCTTCGCTCGTAGCGATGTTTCCGGCTACAATATCTACATCGAGTTCGCTTTTTAGCGCTTTTAGCGTGTCGATTATCCCCTGCGAGTGGCCGTGTGCCGAGTCGAGAACCAGAAGGTCCGCTCCCGCCTCCGCAAGTGCACGCGCCCTCTCTATCTGCCCCACTCCTATCGCAGCGCCTACACGGAGCCTGCCGAACTCGTCTTTGCAGGCGTTGGGATACTCTTTTCTCTTCTTTATATCTTTGATCGTGACCAACCCTTGCAAAATGCCGCTTTCATCTATAAGCGGCAGCTTTTCGATCTTGTTTTTGTGCATAATGTCGGCCGCTTCGTCGAGGGAGATTCCCTTCTTTGCCGTAATTAGAGGCATTTTCGTCATCACCTCTTCGACTTTTTTGCCCATATCGGTCTCGAAC
>JALSXE010000225.1:0-14273 GCA_027072755.1 Campylobacterales bacterium
CCTCTTTCCCACACCTTCTCCTTTCGCACTTTTTCAAAACTTTCGCATAACGCCGATTATACCAAACCCAAACCATAACGAAATAGCCGGCCGCATCCTTGTACGACTCGCTTCCGCAACTATCGCTGCGGTGACGTAAAAGCGTTTCGTACTCTTATATTCGGGTCTGTATTATGCGACAGGCATAGAGTTTTCTGCTATCATATTCTATCTGCAAAGGCTTTGGCCCACTCTTATCACAACCGGAAAAAGGAAGAGTTTTGAAGATAGCGGCTCTTTTACTGACGACTGCTCTTTTACTGTCGGCTTCAGACTATAAAAAAGGGGTAGAGGCCTACAAAAGTGGAAACTTCAAAGAGGCCCGATTATACTACGAAAAGGCGGCCGAAGCGGGAAGTCCCGCCGCAATGGTAAACCTCGGACTTATGTACAAATACAGCATAGGCGTACAAAAAGAGCCGAAAAAGGCTTTCGAACTATTCAACCAAGCCGCAAAGAGCGGCTACCCAAGGGGGATCACGGAGCTCGCAATAGCGTATGAGGAGGGGATCGGCACAAAGCGCGACATACAAAAAGCCTTTTCGCTCTATAAAGAGGCTGCACGGAAGGGTTATGCAAAAGCGATGACGCGCCTCGCGCACCTCTATGAAACGGGTACAGGCGGGAAAAAGGATCCAAAAAAGGCGATACACTGGTATGAAAAGGCCGCGAAAGCGGGAGAGACGCAGGCTATGGTGTACCTGGGGGCGATGTACGAAAGGGGAATCGGCGTGAAGGAGGATCCGCATAAGGCCTTCGTGTTGTGGAAAAGAGCTGCCGCAAACGGCTCAGCGGACGCAGAGAACGCCATCGGTTTTCTCTATCTGAAGGGGCGCGGGGTAGAAAAAGATCCCAAAAAGGCGTTTACATGGTTTCTTAAGGCGGCAAAAAGAGGGCTGCCGTGGGCTCAGCACAATACGGCATTTATGTATGAAGAGGGAATCGGTGTAAAAGAGTCGTGCAAAGAGGCGATAAGGTGGTACGAAACGGCTTCGAACCGAGACTACACGCCGTCGATTGTAACTCTTGCGCTCTTTTACAGAGACGGTAGATGCATGAAAAAGAGCGGCAAGAAAGCGGCAAAACTGCTCAAGCGGGCGGCCGAGCTCAATGATCCGGCCGCTCCGTTTCTGCTCGGACGGCTCTACGAAGAGGGCGAAGGTGTAAAACAGAACTTTTCGGAAGCGGCATTCTGGTACCAAAGGGGGGCGGAGACGGGAGATCCGCAGGCTATGTACAACCTGGGTCTGCTCTACTATAACGGCCTGGGCGTACAGAGAGATCCGATAAGGGCGAAATACTGGATGGAAAGAGCGAAGGCAAACGGCCTGAAGGTACCCGGAACACTCTAAGTTTGCATATGATATTCTACATAACGGTCTAAATAACTATTAACATCTCCAAGTGGCGTATGTGTATTTATCAAAAAAAGGGGGGTTGATATGAGAAACCTTATAGTATGCGCGGACGGGACGTGGAACACTCCCGACCAGAAAGAGAACGACATTCCCGTTCCGACCAACGTGGTCAAAATTTTCAACTGTGTTGCAAAGAGCGACAAAGACGGGAGAGAGCAGTTGAAATACTACCATCCCGGTGTAGGAACGGACGGAAGATGGTGGGAGAAGCTTGCGGGCGGTTCTGTAGGGGTGGGCCTCGGTAAAAATATCAGAAGTGCGTACAAATGGCTCTGCGAACACTACAGGCCGGGCGACAGAATATATCTTTTCGGTTTCAGCCGCGGCGCATATACGGTCAGGAGCCTGGCGGGAATGGTAGGAAAGTGCGGACTTCTCGATCTCGACGGACTCGACAGCGACGAGCTCTGGAGCAGGGTAAAGAGAGCTTACGACATGGGTTACAGAAAGAGAAAGTCGAAAGATGAGTGGGCGAAGGGGTGGAAGTTCCATCCGGAAGAGTCCATAAAGTGTGGAGATGGTGAAAAGAGGAGCTATATTCCGATCTTTTTTATCGGGGTCTGGGATACGGTAGGCGCACTAGGCATACCGAACAATCTCGCCGTTTTGAATCTGCTTGACAATATAAAAAAATACTCTTTCCACGACACCAAGCTGGGCTGCAATGTAGTTTACGCACGCCACGCCGTTGCGATCGACGAAAAGAGAGCCAGCTTCTCTCCGACGCTATGGAGCGGCGTAAAGAACGGCAATAGGGTAAAACAGCTCTGGTTTCCGGGAGTTCACTCAAATGTCGGAGGCGGCTATGTCGATACGGGGCTGTCAGATATAGCCCTCAAATGGATGGTCGATGAGGCGGCCGCGACCGGGCTGATGTTTCGCGAAGAGATGGTGAAGCAGATAAAACCTTATACTCTCGGCATCATCTACGACTCGATGAGCGGCATATTCAAACATCTTCGCGCATCTCCGAGAAGCATACCAGCCGTAGTGAAGAAAAATGTCGGAAAAGTTCTGCACGAATCGGCTATCGAGAGGCAGAAAACTCCTCCGATAGAAGAGCCTCACTACCACGATACGAAGATTCTGAAAAAGGGCGAATCGGCAGAGATGAAGATTTACGCTATGGAGCCGTGGAACGAAACCGGTATCTACCTCGAAGAGGGTAAAGAGTACAAATTCGAAGCGACCGGACAGTGGATGGACAGAAACATAAAGTGCGGGCCGGAAGGCGCGGACGACGGGAAGTTCTATATAGAAGAGATCTTCCATATGGCCGGGACACTCTGGGGCAAGATCGAAGAGGCTTACAAAAAGATCACCAAAAACGAAGCCGCCGACTTCATAGGGAGCAGGCGTGAAGAGAAGATACCGTGGTTTGCACTGGTAGGCTCCATTGCCAACGGAGGGAACCCGAAAAAGGATGGAACTCCGGCACCCCATGAGACCTTCAAAATAGGGAAAAAGTGTAAACATAGACCCAAAAAATCGGGTTACCTCTTTGCATACGCCAACGACGCGTGGAACTTCTACGGAAACAACCGCGGAAGCGTAACACTGAAAGTTACGAGGCTCAGCTAACCGGAGTTTGGAGGCAGGCGGTTAAAACCTCAAGCCTCTTAACCCAGAATCTCCCGGTTTCCTTTTGCGTTCGGCGCCGAGACCACTCCCATGCTCTCCAACTGCTCCACGATGCGTGCCGCACGGTTGTAACCGATCTGAAGACGCCTCTGAAGATAGCTGATACTCGTCTTTTTGTCACTCAAAACGATCTGCTTCGCCTCTTCGAAAAGAGGGTCGATCTCATCCAGGGCGGTACTTGCATCGCCCCCGCCGCCCTCATCGCTCTCAGCAAGAAATCTCTCGTCATACTCTGCCGGCCGCTGCGCTTTGAGAAATTCGACGATCCTCTCTATCTCGCTTTCACTGCTCCACGGAGCATGAAGTCTTATCAACCCTCCTCCTCCGGGAGGTGTGAAGAGCATATCTCCCCTTCCGAGCAGAGATTCTGCGCCGAGAGTGTCCAAAATAACTTTGGAGTCGATCTTCTGCCCCACTTTGTAACTGATTCTCGATGGAAGGTTCGCCTTTATCAGCCCGGTTACCACATCCACGCTCGGCCGCTGTGTCGCGACTATGAGGTGTATTCCGCTCGCTCTCGCCATCTGAGCGAGCCTCGCGATGGAAAACTCGACCTCTTTCCCGCCGGTCATCATTAGATCTGCAAGCTCGTCTATGACTACGACGATATAGGGGAGCTCTTCACGTCCCTCTTTGGCCGCCTTTTCGTTATAGGTCTCTATATTTTTGGTTCTGGTCTGGCTCATCATCTTGTAGCGTCTCTCCATCTCGGCTACCATATTCGATAGAGCCGCAATAGCCTTCTTGGGCTGGGTTATAACCGGAGTCAGAAGATGGGGTATGTCATTGTATATGGAAAACTCCAGCATCTTAGGATCGATCATCATGAGCTTAAGCCTGTCGGGGGAGTTTCTGTAAAGTAGGCTTAGAATCATCGCGTTTATACCTACGCTTTTTCCGCTGCCCGTCGTTCCGGCAATCAGAAGGTGGGGCAGCTTTTTCAGATCGGTAACGAACGGCTTGCCGACAATATCCTTACCGAGGGCGATAGCGAGGGGGGATTTTGACTTTTTAAAGATATCGTCTTCGAGGATCTCACGAAGATAGATCGTCTCCACCTCCCTGTTCGGGATCTCTATCCCGACGACATCCTTACCGGGAACCGGTGCCTGTATTCGGATGGTCTGGGCACGAAGCGCCATGGCCAGGTCGTCTTGAAGGTTCAATATTTTAGAGACTTTGATATGGGCCGCAGGTTTGAATTCGAAAGTGGTAACGACCGGCCCCGCATATGTGCGTACCACATCCCCTTCGATTTTGAATTTGGAGAGTTTGTCGAGCAGGTCGCTGATCTTCTCGTCGATCTCCGCTTCGTTGATCTCCCTGCTCTTTTTGGGAGGTTTTTGAAGAAAGTCGAGCTTGGGTAGCTTGAAGTTTTTGGGCTTCTCCTGTTCTCCTATATCTATCTGCTCCAGCAGCCTCCTGTTCTCTTCGATCTCTTGAACAATCTCGATATTCGGGTGCTCCGTCTTTTCGGGACTCTTGCTTTTCGACTCTTCGACCAAGAACGCCCCGCCCTCATTTTCGGGCTCCCGCTCCGCAGCGGGCTCCACGTTCGATAGAGCTTCCGAAACCTCCTCTTCTTTATCAACTTTTGCAGCGGTGCTTACCGCCTCTTTCACTCTATCTGCATCGAGCAGACCGGTATCGGTATCGGCACTCTTTCTCCCATCGGTCACAAAAAGCGGCTTTTTAACCGTCACCGCTTCGCTCGTTCCCTCGCCTTCAAGCATCTCTTTTATGTCGGATATCTTCCAGTGGATCGACTCTCCCCACAAAATGACACCCGAAAGCGTCAGGGTCATCAGCCAGAAGAGCCAGACACCCGCATCGCCTATGAACGGATGCAAAAATCCCACTATGCTACCGCCGATCCATCCCCGGTACGGCGGGCTGAAGATAAGCGCCTGCAGAATCAGAAGCGAAAATAGAAACAGAAGCCATGCCAGGAAGCTCTCTATCTCGAAATCTTCGAACTTTTCAAGCTTGTAAAGTCTGTATAGCGGATATAGCATAAAGATGAAGTCGAGATACCCAAGGTACCCGAAAAGTTCCAGATTGCGGCTGCCTATATATGAACCCAGCGACCCGACCATTGAACTCTCCGGCACAAAAGTTGCTATCGCACCGTAGAGAAAGAAGATCGCGATCGTCAATAAAAGAGCGGTTTTAAAAATAGTCGTTTCCTTATCTCAATTGATATATATCGGAGTAATATTCGGATAGTGATTATATCTCATCAGGACGATTCTATGCAAGAATATCTGCCGTACAACACGGAATCGACAACCGTACTCGACAATCTTCGTACTACCGAAATTTCGAAAAACGCGACCTCATAAAATTGGGTCCCCGTTAAAGATAGTTAACCAAAGAGAGGTTCTGCACTTTTGCGATCGAAGCGAGCATGGCCTGGAAATTTAGACTGAGCTGGTTCAGCTTCACCGTCGCTTCGCCTATATCTGTATCGAGAATTTCGGAGCGGAGTGTCTGAACGTTGATTTTGAGCGTTTCACTTCTCTCTACCGCATAGTTCAGGCTGTTTGACATCGCACCTATCTTTGTATGCTCCTTACCGATATGCTCTAGAACATGGTCTATCCTTTCAAGAGCATTCTCTATACCCGGATTTCTGGGGTTTACCGTGGTTCCGCCGTCGGGGTAGAGTCTGCCGCTCTCCACCGCCTCTATGGCTATGTCGAGCGATTCGAAAAGATCGTGTTTCGGATCGTCAATCTCCAGTGCGCCGTTCGCATTGAAGATCAAAGCCGAAGCTCCCGGGGTCGCATAGCCGCTCTTTGCGTCGACCATTTTGAAACTCATAAGGGTGTCGGTACTCTTTTTATCTTCTATGACTATACGCCCTTTATCATCGAGACTTACTTCTACCGATTTTTTCGCTTCAGCTACATTGGCTTCGAAACTCCCCTGGTCGACAATGCCCGAAACCGCTACGGCTACGGCATCGAGCAGCTGTCCGTAGGTCAGCGTGGAGCTGTCTGCCGGTGTACCGTCGCTGTTGTTAATCGGGTTAGAGAAGATATCTGTCGGGGAATCCAGGTTAAATGTATATGCGAAGGCATTTCCGTTTCGGTCCGTTCCGGAAATCTGAAGCGAGCCGCCCGCAAGAGCCGCACCTGCCGCATCGGAGAGCAGGGTTCCTCTTGAGGCGTAGGAGTTGTCGGCTTTCACTATCTGCGAATAGTTGCCTCTCAGTGTTACGGCATCCGCTTTGGAAAAGGCGACATCGTCGTAGACTGTAGAGTCCGCTCCGGCAAATCCGCTGTCGATAAAAGATACCACGCTGCCGTCTACGCTGTTTTGCGCATAGAGATGAAAATCGAGCAGGCTTTTTCCTTTTTGACGGTCGGTAATCTGTATATAGCCGTTTTCAAGAGTGACATCTACGCTGTTCGGCGTAAAATTCGACTCTATCGCATCGAGCAGCTCCGCCATACTTTGGCCGGAAGTCATAGTAAAACTGTTTTCAAAAACCGTGCCGTCACCGTTTCTGCCGCGTATGAAGAAGTTGTAGTCGTCGCTTTTGCCGGTAAAATCGGCGATGGTACTCTCAAGGCCTACGGCGCTTGCGGTTTGCAGATCCTTAAGCGGAATGTTTGTGGTAACCTTTCTGGCGAAGTTGAGATCTTCTCCGAAAAAGAGTTCACTCCCCGGAATGTTGTATGCTATCTCGACATCCGCACCGACTACAGCCTTTAGAGATTCGCCGTTTCCGTTGTAGCTTCCGTCGTCGTTCACCGGCTTTCTGTCGATTGCGGTGCCGGAAAAGAGGTACCTGCCGTTGATGGAGCTGTTGGAGAGGTTCACAATATGCTCTCTGATCGATTTCATCTCGTTGCTGATCGCAAAGTAGTTACTATCGGAGTTGGCGCCGTTCGCGGCCTGGATCATGAGTGTCTTGAAGCGTGTCAGGGCATCTGTGAACTGAAACATTACGGAATCGGTATTGTTCGCGAAGTTCTGCGCATCGGTAGAGACGTTTACCGCCTGTGTGAGTGTTGTCTCTTCGTAGTCGAGCCGGAGGGTGTCGCTAAAGATCTGCGGATCTTCATAACCGTATTTGATCTTCATCCCCGAAGAGATCTGCCGGTTGAGCCTGTCGAGCTGCTGTTTGATATTCTGCTGGTCCGCTACGAAGCTGTTGTAGAAATTGTTCTGCGTAATTCTCATTTCATCCACCCTGATCTTATTATTTTTATAAAAGCAAAAACGGTTCCTCTCTCAACGATATCGGTAAAATCGGAACTTTGTTTAGTTTTTTTAACAAAATTTCTTGCAATTTGGAATAAAACATTGTACAATGACCGTGTAAATCTCATCTAAGGATAGCCACATGAAAAAAGCTGAGTTTGTTCAGGCAGTTGCCGAAAAGGCAGGATTGTCAAAAAAAGATACCGAAGCGGTTCTCAACGCAGCACTTGAAACTATTACGGAGGCACTTGCCGCAGGCAAGAGTGTAAGCTTCATCGGATTCGGAACCTTCACGACAGCAGAGCGTGCGGCGAGAAAAGCGAAAGTTCCCGGTACCGACCGTGTAGTCGACGTGCCCGCCACTCGTGCCGTCAAGTTCAAAGTCGGTAAACAGCTCAAAGAAGCGGTTGCGAAATAACTTCCACTTTCGAATACCGGTTAACCCTTTTAACCGGTATTTAAGCCCCCAATCTATAAAATTCCGCTTGTGACTGATAAGCTGACCGGAAGCCGGGGTGGTGAAACTGGTAGACACGCCAGACTCAAAATCTGGTGGGCGTTAGCCCGTGCCGGTTCGATTCCGGCCCTCGGTACCAGCCGCAAATGCGGGAGTAGCTCAGTGGTAGAGCACGACCTTGCCAAGGTCGGGGTCGCGGGTTCGACCCCCGTCTCCCGCTCCATCGTCTTACCTCTTTTTATCTTCTTTTTCATAATTTCGCAACTTCAAGCGGAGATAGTCAGACTAAAATCGCACTATTTTGTAGACTCCGACGCCGTAACGCTCCCGCTTTTTGTACCGGGGGAGTCGAATGTAACGCTTTTTCAGCTTAAAAAGGGCCGCAGTCTGTGGAAGATACCGGCTTTCAAAGTCAAAGAGAGGCTAAAGAGTGCCGGATACGTTGCCGACCCGCCTCCAACGAGTATGATAACTTTCGAAAGAGCGTTCAAAAGCGCTTTTCCGAAGCTTCGGAAACTGATAGCCCTAAGATACGAACGGCACTACCCCACTCTGAAGATTGGAGCGGTATCGATAAAACCGACTGGCTCGGGAGCCGCCGACTTCAACTTCAGACCCGAATGTACCCTGAGGATCTCGCGAAACAGCTTTCGAAAAAAGAGCGGCACCTTTGCCGTACGCTGCAAAAAGAGGGTCCACTACTTCAGGTACACCATCGAAGGCACGATCATGGTCTATAAAGCGAATCATCAAATAAAAAAAGATAAAATTATCGATTCAAAGAGCATACATGCCGAATATGTTCCGTTCGAAAAGCTCTTTGCGCCGCCGGTTACAGATTTTGAAAAGGGCCGCTATATCGCAAGACTCAATATATCCGAGTCAAAGATATTGACGACGGCCAATACGGAGCCGCTCCCCGCCGTTTTGAAAAACAGTGCGGTCAGATGTATATACAAAGCGGGTTCCGTTCTGATAGAGTTCGACGCCACAGCTCTTCAAAACGGCCGAATCGGCGACAGGATAACGGTCAAAAAGAGCGATGGAAAGATATTCAGAGGCAGGGTCGTGGAAAACAGTAGAGTGGAGCTCGAATGAGACTTGTGGTCGCAGCCACCGGCGCGAGCGGTGCGCAGCTCGGGCGGAAGGTGGTCGAAAAACTTCCGGAGGGCGCAACCGCCTACCTTATAATTTCGGATAACGCGAAAACCGTTCTGGAGCATGAGCCGCATAGGGAGTTTTACGATGAAGATATAGCCGCACCGGTAGCCTCCGGCTCTTTCCCGACCGATGCGATGATCATAGCTCCATGCAGCATGAATACGCTTGCGAAGATCGCGTGCGGTATCGCCGACAACTTGACTACAAGAGCCGCGGCCGTGATGATCAAAGAGCGACGGCCGCTGCTCCTTGCGCCGCGTGAACTGCCGCTTAGTGCCATAGCGCTCGAGAATATGCTCAAGCTATCAAGGCTGGGCGTCATCATTGCGCCGCCGATAATAGCCTACTACAGCGAACATTCCAGCGTTGAGCAGATGGAAGATTTCATCATAGGCAGGTGGTTCGACCTGCTCGGAATCGAACACTCTCTCTACAGACGCTGGAGAATAGAGGAGTCATGAAAAAGAGATCTAAAAGGGTGATCTACCCGGGAACTTTCGACCCGATCACAAACGGACATCTCGACATCATAAAGCGCGCCGCCAACCTCTTCGACGAGATAGTGGTGGCCGTCGCGAAGTCGAGTGAGAAGGGTCCGATGTTTTCCCACAGGCAGAGGCTCGTCATGGCCGAGGCGGCATGTGAAGAGATCGACAACGTTACCGTAGAGGGGTTTTCGAACCTGCTGGTGGAGTTTTGCCGCGAAAAAGAGGCTGCCATTATCATCAGGGGGCTTCGTGCCGTGAGCGATTTCGAATACGAGCTACAGATGGGATACGCAAACGCCTCTTTGGCGCCGGAGATCGAGACGGTATACCTTATGCCCAGTCTCGAAAACGCCTTCATCAGTTCATCTGTAGTAAGAGCGATTCTTAAACACGACGCCTCTTGCGCCCACCTGCTCCCTCCGAAAGTGAACAGCATAATAGAAGAGTCGATAAAATGTATATAGTTTTCGAAGGGGTCGATACGGTAGGTAAAAGCACGCAGATAGAGTCTCTGTCCAGACTCTTTCCCGATGCCCTCGTCACGAAAGAGCCGGGAGGAACGGAGCTTGGCAAAAAGATCAGAACCATTCTCCTTGAAGAGGGAGAGCTGTCGGCCCGCAGTGAAATTCTGCTTTTTCTGGCGGATAGGGCCGAACATACCGAGAGGGTCGTCAGGCCCAATCTGAACAGGTTGATATTGAGCGACAGATCGTTTATATCGGGTATCGCCTATGCCCATGTTCACGACAATATCGAGATAGACACCCTTTTACAGCTAAACCGTTTCGCGACGGCAGGCCTCTTTCCGCAGCACATAGTGCTCTTTCATATAGATGAAAAGACACTGCGCGAAAGGATGGGCAGAAAGAGCGGCGATGTAATAGAGATGAGAGGGATAGAGTATATGATGCAGGTACAAAAGAGAATGGAAGAGCTCGTCGATCTGCTCAATATCGACCATATAAAGATCGATGCGTCCGAACCTGTGGAGTCGATCACAAAAAAACTATACAGCTATATCAAGGATTGTCAGGCATGATTCAAGCACTTCGCGGAATGAAAGATATTATGAGCCCGGAGAACGAAAAATTCGTATATATTCTCGATACAGCCTCCGAGATCGCAAAACGGTACGGCTATGAATATATAGAGACCCCGCTGCTCGAAGAGACGGCGCTTTTTAAGCGCAGTGTAGGCGAGAGCAGCGATATCGTCGGCAAAGAGATGTACCAGTTCACAGACAAAGGCGGCCACGACGTCTCTTTGAGGCCGGAGGGGACGGCGGGCATAGTGCGCGCATTCATACAGAGCAAACTCGACAGAAAAGGGGGAGTCCACCGCTTCTACTACCACGGCCCGATGTTCAGATACGAAAGGCCGCAAAAGGGGCGCCTGAGGGAGTTTCACCAGTTTGGGTGCGAAAGTTTCGGCGAAGAGAGCGTTTATGAGGACTTCAACACAATATTGATGATAAAAGATATATTCGATGCCCTCGGAATCGGCTATTCGATCAAGATCAACTCCCTCGGCTGTCCGGAGTGTATGCCGGGCTACAGGGAGCAGCTCTTAAGACACCTTCACGACATCGAAGACGGCCTGTGTGAAGACTGCAACAGGCGCATAGAGACCAATCCTATAAGGGTGCTAGACTGCAAAAACGAAACGTGCCGTACCCTTTTGGCAGACTCCCCGGTTTTAGTCCAAAATCTGTGCGAAGAGTGCGACAGGGATTTTGGAACCCTAACATCCATGCTCGACTCTCACGGCATAGAGTATGAGCTGGACCCCAAGCTCGTCAGGGGTCTTGACTACTATACCCGTACCGCTTTCGAATTCGTCAGCGACGAAATAGGCGCTCAAAGCGCGATCGCCGGAGGCGGACGGTACAACCGCCTCGTAGAGTTTCTCGGCGGAAAGCCCACACCCGCGGTGGGCTTCGCGCTCGGAATCGAACGTATCATCGAACTCGTAAAGCTCCCGGAAAGAGGCAGAAGCGGAATCTACCTCGGCTTCATGGAGCCCGAAGCGATAGGGACGATTTTGAAAATAGCACATAAAAAGCGTGCCGAAGAGAGGGTCTATGTGGAGTATTCGAAACGCTCCTTGAAAGCGCACCTCAAAGCCGCCGACAGGATGGGAGCAAAAATCTGCGCCGTAATCGGCGAAGAGGAGTTTAAAAACTCCGAGATCTGGATAAAGGATCTCGAGACCAAAGAGGAGCGGCGGGTTGGAGTCGATCGGTTTGAGTGATCCTGCCAAAGTGTACGGCATCGACAGTTGGGGAGAGAACAATTTCATCGTCGAAGATGGAGTGGTAAAGATAAACCACGGATGCAGACCATCTCTTGTCGAAATCACAAAAAAGTTGCGGAAAGACGGCTTCAAAGGGCCGCTGCTTCTGCGCTTCCCGCACCTGGCCGAAAAGAGTGTGAGAAGGCTCTTTTCACACTTCGAGAGGGCAAAAGAGGAGTTCGGGTACGGCGGCAAATTCAAAGCCGTTTTTCCGCTCAAGGTAAACCAACTTCCCGGCTTCGTCATCCCGCTGACAGAGGCGACGAAAGATCTCGACTACGGACTCGAAGCGGGTAGTAAAGGCGAACTGATCCTCGCGATGGCCTATACCAACCTTGGAAAGCCCATAACGGTCAACGGCTTCAAAGACCGCGAGATGATAAGCATAGGTTTTCTTGCCGCAAAGATGGGGCACAACATAACGCTCACAATCGAAGGAATCAACGAGCTGGAGCTTATCATCAAAGAGGCGTCAAGGCTTGGCACCCCTGTTCCCAAGATAGGGCTTAGAATCAGACTCCACACAGGCGGGATAGGCATATGGGCGAAAAGCGGCGGCTACAGCTCCAAATTCGGCCTCACATCGACCGAACTGCTTGAAGCCATGGATCTTCTGAAAAAGCACAATCTGACCGACAGGCTCTCGATGATCCACTTCCATATAGGGTCTCAGATGAACCACATCTCACCGCTCAAAAAGGCTATCCGGGAAGCGGGCAACATATATGCCGAGCTCAGAAAGATGGGTGCCGACAATCTTCGCGCCATCAACATAGGAGGCGGGCTCGCCGTGGAGTACAGCCAACACGAGGGGCGTTCGAGCAGAAACTATACGATCGAGGAGTTCACCAACGATGTCGTCTTTCTCCTCAAAGAGATTTCCGAATCGAAAGGTGTCAGGGAACCGACCATCTTTACAGAATCGGGACGATTCGTCGCCGCAGCCCATGCGGTGCTTGTAGCCCCGGTTCTGGAGCTCTTCAGCCAGGAGTACAGCGAAAAGATACTACGCCTGAAAGAGAGGAACCCCCCGCTTGTACAGGAGCTCTACGACCTCTACACCACTATCACCTCCAAAAATGCCAGAGAGTACCTACACGATGCGCTGGACCATATGGAGTCTCTCCTGACGCTCTTCGACCTGGGCTATATAGACCTGACCGACCGTGCCAACACCGAAACTCTGGTCCACCTTATAATAAAAAAGGCGCTTGAACTGCTGAGGGAGAAGCCTTCGAAAGAGATTAGAGACATTCTCGACAGAGTCCAGGAGCACTACCTTGTCAACTTCTCTATCTTTCAATCGCTTCCCGACTATTGGGGTCTGGGCCAGAGATTCCCTGTGATGCCGCTCGACAGGCTCCAAAAACGCCCTACCAGATCGGCCAGTCTCTGGGATATTACGTGCGATAGCGACGGAGAGATCGATTTCGACATCGATACACCCCTCTACCTGCACGATGTGGATGTGCAGAGGGAGGAGTACTTTCTCGGATTTTTCAATGTAGGAGCCTATCAGGAGGTGCTGGGAATGCGACACAATCTCTTCACGCATCCGACCGAAGCAACGATCCGTTTCGACGAAAGCGGGAAGTACACCATCGAAAACATACTTGAAGCTCAAAACATAATTGATGTACTCGACGATTTCGATTACGACACAAGAGAGATAGAGCGCAGAATCAGGGAGCAGATAGAGAACTCTGCTACAATAAAAGATGACGAGCGAAAAGAGATACTCGGCGAGCTTTATCTCTACTTAAGTGAAAATGGATATCTTAGAACCATAAATTTCGACGAGCCGTAAACTTTACGTTTTGCGACAATATATATTCGGCAACGTCAGCGAAGCAGTGCGTTGCATAAGATCAAACGGAAGGAGGCCGATGTGCCCTCGCTTGTGCGACTGATTATAGAAGATATAAACAGTATATATCGAAGAGATCCTGCTATCAGGTCGAGAATAGAGATCTTTTTCAACTATCCCGGTGTTTGGGCGATAGCGAACTATAGAATAGCCCACAAACTCCACACTAAAGGGTTCGCACTGCTTGCAAGAATGTGGATGGGGATAGCCCAGCTCTTTACAAACATAGACATCCACCCCGCGGCAACAATCGGAAGGCGAGTCTTCATTGACCACGGCATAGGCGTCGTAATCGGCGAAACGGCCATCGTGGGCGACGATGTGACGATATACCAGGGGGTCACTCTCGGGGGCGTATCTCTGCATCCCGGCAAGCGCCACCCTACCGTCGAAAACGGCGTCGTCATAGGGGCCGGTGCCAAAATACTGGGCAATATAACGATAGGTGCAAACTCCAAAATCGGAGCCAACTCGGTCGTGGTACGATCCGTTCCGCCCGAATCCACGGCTATCGGAATACCGGCAAAGGTGATAACCAAAGGGCGCGACAAAAGCCCCCTAAGCCACAACAAACTTCCCGATATAGACAAGGAGCTCTTCGAATATCTGCTAAAGCGTGTCGCCGTTATAGAGCACATTTTAGCCCCCGAGCACAAAGAGCTTCTCGAAGAGGATCAGAAACTCGACGAGATATACGA